>JBKQVI010000188.1:0-2897 GCA_052139985.1 Terriglobia bacterium | reverse complement strand
GTGTCGCTCTTGCGAACATAACGGTAACCGTAAGGAGCGCCGGAGAGCACGTTGATCGACCCCTGGTGGGCGCGGTGGCGCTTGCCCCGACGGGAGCGCTCGGCAATCTGCGCCCGCTCATATTCGGCGATCATGCCTTGGAACTGCAGCAGGAGTTGGTCTTCGGGAGTGGCCCCGGAGGGGGCCTGCAAGAAGACCAATTCCACGCCGCAACGGCTCAACTCTTCCGCCAGCAGCACCTGATAGGCATACTTGCGACTGAGGCGATCCGGCGAGTAAATGAGCACCGCTTCGAGGTGGCCGGCGGCGGCCAAGTCGCGCAGAGCTTCCAGCCCCGGCCGCAAGCAGAGTAGCGCCACTATAACCTTCATCTTGGAAGCGCCACTCGGCTGGAACTGTGTACTCGTGGGCTTCGGCATAATCCGTCAAGGCTGCCACTTGGCTGGCGATCGTGTGGTTCTCCTTCTGGCGGTCCGAAGACACCCGGGCGTAAATCGCGGCCACTTTGGTCATTCCGAACCTCCTGATGGTTTCTGGGCACTGGGGTCGCGGCCCGCACGGGCAGTTGCATCGGGTCGGGTACCAGGCAGGCATAAACCTGGGCCCGCTTCTCTGCCCACAACCGGTCAAATTGATATTCCATCCGCAGCACGCGTGGACGACTTGGCGGACGGTCAGCCACGGCCTCCCCCACGATGCAGTACCGCTTGCACGGCTCGGCTGACGATCTCGCTCAGAGTCATACCGGTGGAGGCGGCGTAGGTCCGCAGCGTGGCCACCAGACGCCGCGAAAGCTTGACCGTAAAGGAGACCTTGGCGTCTTCCACCGGAAGGGGTTCTTTGAGTTGCTGGGCGCGCTGGAGATAGCGATAAGCCTGGCGCTTGGTGACGGACCAGTCGCGGGCCAAGCGTTCGGCCGCCTCGGGCAGGGGTGCATGTTCGCGGAGGAGGGGGCGGGCCTGATTGAGCCGCTCGGCTTTTTGAGCATCGCTGGCGCGAGGCATATGACATATCAGTACGCCTGTTTATGTCACAAGTCAAGAGTTCTTTCATGCTCTTTTACCCTCCTGCCGATAGCTAACAACCGGGTCAAATTGGAAGTTATCTTTTGCGTTCAGGCCGTCATTTCTCCGCTGCTGGCGAATCTGTACTTACATTGGTTCGACAAGGTGTTCCACGGCTCGCGAGGGCCGGCCCGCTGGGCAGGAGCGAAACGGGTGCGTTACGCCGACGACTTTGTGGTGCTGGCGCGCTATCTGACGCCCAACCTGCGCGGGTATATCGAAGAGAAGCTAGAAACCTGGATGGGGTTGGAGATCAACCGGGAAAAGACCCGCGTGGTGGACTTAAAAGAGAAGCCAGCGCACCTGGACTTTCTGGGGTACACGTTCCGATACGACCGCGATCTGAAAGGACGCGGGTACCGTTACCTGAACATTGTGCCATCGAAGAAAGCACTGCAACGGGAGCAGAACCGATTGCGGGCGATGACCGGCCATTCCCAAAGTCACAAGCCCCTGCCGAGACTGATGGGGGAGCTGAATCGACACCTGAGAGGCTGGGGAAACTACTTTTCGTTTGGGCGCCCGCGTGGAGCTTACGGCAAGATCAACAACTTCGTACTGTGCCGCCTCTATCGTCAGGTGGGACGGAGAAGCCAGCGACCCTTTCGCCCACCCCAAGGGAAAACCCACACGCAGCATTTTCTGCGCATGGGCTTGCAGTTGTTAGCTGTCCCCCGGGGATGAGCGCCTGCGTCTGCCTGCGGTCGGAAACTTTCCGGAGAGCCGGATGAGGAAAATCTTCACGTCCGGTTCGACGAGGGGAGAGTGGGCCGCCTCTATCGGGCTCGCCCTCTCTCCTACTCTACCGGCGACCGCCTAAGTCCCAGTTGGTGCACGGACGCCATAGTGGCCAATTCTTCTTGCACGCCACAGCGCATCCCGACTTCGGTTTGCCCACGGTCAGAGCAGACTGCACTTGTGCCCCACTCGCCTTTGGGATGGGCAGAAATCTCCCATCCCTTTCACCCGCTGCACGGTCAGCGATTTGAAGTTCTCAAGAAACGGCGCGTCGCCGGCGTCGACACGCTCATTCTCCGCGAGTTGGAGCGTGGTACCTTCAGTGTTCCGCGCGAGTGGACCGACTGGGCGGATCCCACTCCGTATGACTTGTTAACCCTGCCGCCGCACCGTCTCGCCGCCGATTGCCTTTTCGAACTCGTCGCGTTATTGGATGCACGGCCCGCGTCCCGCCCCTCCTCCCCCGGAAAGGACCCTCAAGAAAAGGATTGACAAATGAAATTTCGCGAGTTAATTTCAGACCAGTTATATACGTGGTCAGATGAAGATACAAAGCCAAGCCGTGGCCGCCTTGCGAAAGCGCCGCCAAGCGCTCCTGCGCCAATTGCCCCCGCTCAGAGCGGTCCTCCGCGGTTCCCTTATCGAGCGCTACAAACGCTGTGGCAAGCCCGGCTGCAAATGCGCCGACGGCCCCGGTCATGGTCCCAAGTACTACCTGTCGGTGAGCTTTCCCGGCCGGCGCCCGCAAATGGACTACGTTCCGCAAGAGTCTTACGCGCAGGCGAGCGCGTTCCTGGCCAATTACCACCACGCCCGCCAGGTCTTGGAGGAGATTTGCGAGATCAACCGCGAGCTCCTACGACGTCGCGAGAAGCTTTAAAAGACCGCCATGAGCGAAGCGCTCTCAGCCCTCCGCGTGCCGATCGATCCGGAACAGGGCGGCGTGCTCCTCGCCAATATGCTCGCCAGTTGGCTCGACCACGACCCCAACTGGACCCCCAGCGCGGAGGCGGAGGCCAGGGATGAATCCCAAGATTCAAGAGCAGCACCGCCGCAAGCCCGCCTACATTTACCTGCGCCAGTCGACGCCGGGGC
>JBKQVI010000187.1:0-3702 GCA_052139985.1 Terriglobia bacterium | reverse complement strand
GAAGCGCCGGAGCTGTTTGTGGAAAAAGTGGGGGCCATGGGGTGGTCGCTACCGGAGACGTTGGGTTGAGCACGCTCGGTATTGGACCCCCTCACCCGTCCCGCCCCCGCTGGTGAAGGCGCGGGTTGCGGTCCACCCTCACCCCCAAGGGGGCGAGGGCTGGGATTTTTGCCTTGGGGGTGTTTTGAAATGTAGAAACTCCAGGCGCCTGCTTCCAGCCGGCACAGGAGCCGCTAAGATGGCGGCGTTACGGTCAAATTAGGACAGCACCAGAGTTCGCTTGCCGCTTGACATCGTTTCCGCGTGCCGGTACGATGCCCGGCAACTAACGTATTTCGCCGGAATAGACCTTTGAGAGGAGGTCCCCCTATGGCTGCAATCGGCTTACGACGGGTCGCTCTGGGTACCCTGGCAGGCGGAGTCGTCTGGGGAATTTGGAGCACGATCATCAACATGGTGATCCTGGCGCCCAAATACGCGTTCGCGCAAAAAGCGGGAGAGTTGTTGGACCATCCCCGCTATCCACTATTCTATCTGTACTGGTTTATCGTGCTCTTCGTGCTGACGTATATTCTCACCTGGGCGTACGTATCCGTGCGCAACGTATTTGGCCCAGGGCCCATCACCGCACTGCGCGTGGGATTCCTGATGGGTTTCATGTGCGGCTTCCCCCTCAGCCTTTCGCTTGCGACCTGGGCGCCGTTTGGCCGGTCCATCACGCTGTGGTGGATGCTCGACCTCTGGGTGGGCTCGATTTTGGCGACGCTGGTCTCCGCCTGGCTGTATAAAGAGGCATAGAGGTGCTGCCGCGGACGGGCGGTGGGCGCTAGTCCGCCATAGAAAACTCCAGCTTATTGCCCGATTGATCGATGCGGTCCAGCCGCACGCGCACTTTCTCCCCGAGGTGGAAGGAGCGGTGTGTGTGCTGGCCAATGATAGCGCGCTCCCGCTCGCGGTAGACGTAGTAGTCGTCTCCCAGCGTAGAGAGCGAGACGAAGCCCTCCACAAACAGGTCGGTAAGTTCCACGAAGAATCCGAACTTGATCAGGCTGATGATGAGCGCGTCGAATTCATCACCGACATGCTGCGCCATGAAGGAGACTTTCTTCCATTCGATCAGCTCGCGTTCGGCGTCGGCGGCGCGGCGCTCCGACTCGGATGTTGCCAGTCCGAGGGCGTGAAGCTCCTGGGCAAGCATAAATGAGGCGCCAGGTAGTGCGTGACCAGAGGCGCCCGTTCCAGGGATGAGGGGCAGCGGCTCGTGGCGCCTATCCGTGGCCACGCCTCGTCGTTTGCGTGGCATTTCGTGCGTTGTTACCGTGAAGGCGGGTTGACTCGCTTCATGGCCCTCAACACGAGCGCTGCCGCCCTCGCGCTCGAGCGCAGCTTTCAAAATCCGATGCACAATCAGATCGGGATAACGCCGGATGGGCGAGGTGAAGTGGGTATAGGTCTCGGCAGCAAGTGCGAAGTGGCCGACGTTCTCTTCCGAATAGCGTGCCTGCTTCAGCGAGCGCAGCATCAGGTAGGAAAGGATTCGCTCCTCCGGCTTGCCCTCCAGACGCTGGGTGAGCCGCTGGTAATGCCGCGGGGTGATCTCCAGTTCTTTCGTCTCCACCCGCTCGATGAACCGAGTGTGCCGGTCGCGCTCGTCGCGCTTGCTCGGCCGGAAACGCTGGGCGGCGGGCAGTTCCACTCCCAGTGAGTAGCCGAACGTTGCCGCGATCTCTTCAAACTCCAAAACCTTCTTCGCTTCCGGCTTCTCGTGGATGCGATAGAGGGAGGGAATTCCGCGGCGCTCAAGATACCCAGCCACGGCTTCGTTGGCGGCGAGCATGAACTCTTCGATGAGGCGGTGGGCAAAGTTCCTTTCCGAACGCGTGATACCCACCATGCGGCCGGATTCGTCGAACTCAATCAGTGGTTCCGGCAAATCGAAATCGATGGAGCCGCGCTGCACACGCCGGCGATTGAGAATGAGCGCGAGTTCTTCCATCAACTTGAAGTTTTGGCTAAGGGTCAGATAGCGCCGGGTGGTTGTCTCCTCGCCTGACAAGATGTCACGTACGGCCGTGTAGGTCATGCGCTCGGCGCTACGGATGATCCCCGGCGCGAGTTCGTACTCGACGACGCGCCCGCTCGGATCGATCTCCATCAGCGCCGACATCACCAGGCGATCGACGTGGGGATTGAGGCTGCAAATGCCGTTCGAGAGCTCCAGCGGCAGCATGGGCACGGCTCGATCCGGGAAGTAGACGGAGGTGCCGCGCAAGCGCGCCTCGCGGTCGAGCGCAGTGCCGGAGCGAACGTAGTGGGCTACGTCGGCAATATGTACGTGCAGCAGATAATTTCCATTCGCGCGGCGCTCCACCAGCACGGCGTCGTCAAAATCCTTGGCCGTTTCGCCGTCGATCGTCACGATGGGCAGTCCCCGGAAGTCGCGGCGGCCTTCGCGGTCATGCTCGGAGATGTATTGGGGAGCCGCGCCGGCCTCCGCGAGCACTTCCGCGGGAAAGCGGTGGGGAAGGTGGAATTTGCGGATGATGATTTCCACGTCCACGCCGAAGTCCTCGCGCCGGCCGAGAATCTCGACTACACGCCCGCGCGGCAACGCCGCAGGACGCGGATAGCTGGTGATCTCCACATCCACCACCAGGCCGTCCAAGTCGCGGCTATTTCGGACTTCGGACTTCGGGCCTGTGACCTGCTGTTCCGACTCGCCTCCAAACTGCCGATCGCGGCTGTGCGCGGGTGTAGGGCCCTCGCCGCCCGGCCACTCATCTCCGCGCGGAATAACGATTTCGAACGGGATGCGATGATCGAAGGGCATCACGTAGTTGTAGCGCTGGCCGGAATGAAACTGCCCCACCACGGTCTTCTGGGCGCGGTCGGTAACATGAAGGATGCGGCCTTCCCGGCGCCCGTCGGGTTTGGCGCGGAGGACTTGCACTTCCACACGGTCGCCGTTCATGGCGGAGCCCATGCCGTCGGCGGGAATATAGATGTCCTGATCGGACCCTGAAAGCGGCGCGTCAGGCACCACAAAGCCATAGCCATCGCGATGGCCGATCAGCCGGCCGCTCACCACGTTTGCTCCGCGCGGGCGCGTAGTACCGACATTCGAGAATCGGGATTCAGCGCTCGCCGATGCGTGCGGGCCCGCGTGGCCATATTTCGTTCCCACCAAGGCGAAGTTATTCTTCTTCAAGTAAACGATGCGTTTGTTGCGGGAGAGAGACTTGAGCGCGTTCTTGAGGTCGCGCGCCTGGCTCGAACGCAAGCCGAGCTCCACCACCAACTCGCGAAGCCGAAACGTCTTGTCCGGCTGGCGTTCAAAGACTTTGAGAATTTCTTGCGGTGTCGGGAATTCGCGCATGGGAGTGTGTTCAATTCATTCTATCACGCATGAAAGATTGGGTGATCTGGTCATCGGCCCATCGGTTCATCGGATGATTTGCGATGTCTAATGGAATCTGCTTGGCCCACTCTCTCTGTACTCCTATTTCCAGACTTCTTCGCTTCACACGAAGATTTTGTGGCACGGGCTTCCATCCCGTGACCGGCCACGGCCAAGAGAAGCTGTGAAAGAATCACTTGCGGCAGCGAGAGCGGGAGTTTCGACGATGGGTTTTGAAGGTTTTGATCGTCGACGACGGAAGCTAGCTAGGGTGGCTTCATGCCGTGACCTTCCTTTCTGCCAGG
>JBKQVI010000186.1:0-4907 GCA_052139985.1 Terriglobia bacterium | reverse complement strand
GGTACTGTCCTAATTTGAGCGTAACGCCGCCATCTTGGCGGCTCCTGTGCCGGCTGGAAGCCGGCGCTACGGCTCAAATTAGGACAGCACCGGATTTCCGCTAGCAAAATTCGATGGAGTGTCGGCTTGACGCCGCCATTTAGTCCGGCCTGGCCGGTAAGTCCATGGCTCACTCCCTGCGGCCAAGCGAAAGCCGGCCATTGCGAACCTTGCCGCCCCTGCTTTCTGCTTACTGCCTTCTGCTTACTGCCTACCGCCTACCGCCTACCGCCGACTGCCTACCGCCGACTGCCTACCGCCGACTGCCTTCCGCTACGTTCCCGTGCTGCTGTAATTCGCCACGCCCCGATTCCAAACCATAATCGCCAGCACCGTGAACCCGACCGCCACCACGGGCACCAGATGGAAGTACAGAGCGAAAGAGTTTCGCCCCAGAAAATGGGTGGTGGGATAGAAAGAGGCGAATCCAAAGGGGATGATCCAACTCAACAAAAACTGGATGAAAACGTTGTAAATCGTCAGAGGATATCGGCCAAAATTGAGCATATTGAAGACCGGAGGCACGATCCCCACACGGTCTTCGAACCAGAAGGATACCGCCGTGAGAATCAAGAACACGGCCATATAGATCGCAGCTCCGCACACGACCATCAGCGCGAACCAGAGATAATCCGGAACTCGAAGCGTCAGGTGCAGACGATGAACGCAGAGAGCCACCACGCCGATGCCGGTCACGACTTCTTGCAGCGATTCCAGGCGAAATTTCTCAAAGATCACTTGAAAGAGCGTGGCGACGGGGCGCAGGAGCACCCGATCGAACTTACCTTCGATGACGTAAATCTCACTGAAGTCATAGAGGTTCCAACTGACCACGTTGAAAAAGCCGAGCGGGATGAGGGAGAACCCGTAGAGGAACATGACCTCGTTGAACGACCAGTCCTGCAAGCGCGGGATCTTCGAGAACAAGACCAGGACAAAACCAAAACCCAGGACGGTGGCCGCCATGGAAGAAAGGAACGCGATAATGAAGTCCGCTTTGTACGCCAGGCGCACTTTTGCGTACTGCGCGAAGTATTGAGCCAGCAGCCGGAGGTGTCGTTTCAGTGAATTCACCGGGTTTGCCAAAGCGCCTGATGGCCAATGTAATTGTCGTCCGGCAGATTGGCCAGAATCAGGCGGCGAATCTCCAAGGGATCGATATCCCCTTGATGCCGATAAACTACCTGGCTGTCGGGACCGATTAGCACCGTGTAAGGTAGGGCGCCATTCCACTCCGGGTCGAACGCCGCCATCAGCGAGTAGATATCCATCGACCCAAAGAGCAGGTTGGCGCTCGAGGCGTGCTCACTTTCCAGCGCCTGCGTTACCGCGGCCTTGGCGTCGGGATAGTTCGCGCTGACCGTGACGAGGTCGAATTTCCGATGGCGATACATGCGGTACATGGTTTGAAACTCGGGAAACTCCTTCACACAGGGTCCGCACCAAGTGGCCCAGAAATCGACGAGGAGAAGCTTGCCCGTGGAATTCTTGCGCAGGGCCTTGAGGTCTTGCGCGCTCGCGAGCTTCAGCGTCACAGGCTCGCGCTCAATGGCGGCCATTTCCGCCTTGCGGCCTTCCTCCTTGGCGGCCCACTTGGTGGAGCAGCCGAAGGAAGGCGTTTTCGGGACCGCGACAGGCTTATCCGCCAGCAAGGCGTCCAGAGCGTCGCGCGCGTCCTTTTGCGTGACGTATTGCTCGCGGGGATTATTGTCCACGCGCCCTTCGTAGCGGAGTTTGCGTTCCGCGTCAAAAATGAAGACGTGCGGCGTGGCGCTTGGGCCGTAAGCCCGGGCCACGCTTTGCGTCTCGCCGTCGTAAAGATAGGGGAAGTTGAAGTGCCGGTAGGCGGCGCGAATCTTCATATCCTCGAACGAATCGCCCACGTCGGTATAACCCATTTCATCGAGCCGCACCGCTAGGGGAACGTTGGGCTCGATGGCCACGACGGCCACGCCGCGGCCCTGGTAATCGGCCGCCAGCCGCTTGATTCGTTCTTCATACAATTGCGCCGTCGGGCAGTGGTCGCAGGTGAAGACAATCGCCAGAATCTTGCTGGAGGCATAGTCCTTCAGGCAGTGGGTTTTGCCGTCAATGCCGGGCAAGCAGAAGTCCGGCGCCTGCGCCCCGAGGGCCAGGATTGGGTGCGCGTCATCCGCCGTAATTGCAGGTGTCAGAACTAACGTCAGCAGCAACAAAAGCAAGGAGTGCCGTATCATGTCTTTCCTCTCTATCGCCGAAGCGTCACGGTCTTCGTATGGCCTTCTAGCCACCCTGAATGATGACCTTCCGGCTTGACCATCTCCACAGGCCGTCGCCGATGGCCAGCAACACCGCCACCCAGAAAACCTGCAAGGCGATGGCGCGAGCAAGCCCGGCGCCTTGGAGCTTGCCCAAGTATATCAACATGGGAATGTAGCTGATGTATTGGAAAGGGAGCAGGTCAAGGATTTTCTGAACGATGTGCGGAAAGAAGGTCATGGGCAGCAGAAGTCCGGAAAAGAGTTCCAGCAAAAAGAATTTGGCGCGCAGCAGTCCGAGAATGGATTGCAAGCGCAGGGCGAACGTGCCCACGGCGAAATTGATGGCGGCAACGATCAGAAAGCTCAGGCCGACGCTGACCAGAAACGCCCCCGCATCGCCGAGGCTTGCCGGCAGACGCAAGGGATAAACCAGAAACAACACCACAGCGGTGGGAACGGTCAGCAGGGCCAGCCGAAACACCGATTCCCCGGCCGCGCGCGCCACATACATGATCTGAATATTTACGGGCTTGATCAGGTCCATCGCCAGGCGGCCTTCCATAACCTGGTAGGCAAGGTCCTGGTCGATGTTGTTAAAGTAAAACGAACGGATGATCCACCCCACACCGATGTAGGTTAAAAGATGCGCGAAGTCGAAGCCTTCGATGGATGTGCTGTGCTCGTAGATGGCTTTCCAAATAAAGTAATACACAGACACATAGATAAAGTAAGTGACAATCCCGGTAAAGTACCGCAACCGGTAAGCGAGGGTGTTAACAAAGCCCACGCGGGCGAACGCCCAATACAGCCGCGCGGCCTTGGCCAGGGAGAAGGAAGGCCGCCGGCTTGAACGGGTGATGGCGATGTCGGCCCCCGGCATCAGGCCACCTCGCCGCTCAGGTAGATGCGTTTGACGATTTCCTCGATGGGCTCCTCTTCCACCAGCAGGTCGCGCACTTGGAGGTTGTTCACGATCTTGCGGATCACGTCGGCGCTGGAATGTTGTTCATGGTGAAAGCGAATGAAATAGGTGAGCTCGTCGACGCGCTGGCAGACGATGCCGTCGGTTTCAATCTGCGCCAGGCGCGGCACCTGCGACCGGTCTTTCAGGAAGAACTTCACCTGGTTGTACTGGGCCAGGCGCCGCTTCATCTGCTCCAGGTCGCCGTCGAACAGGATGCGCCCCTTATCGATGATGATGATGCGTTGCGAGAGTTCTTCAATGTCGGAGAGGTCGTGCGTAGTCAGCAGGACGGTGGTGCATTCGGTGCGATTGATCTCCTTCAGAAACTCGCGGATGCGCTCCTTCGCCACCACGTCAAGGCCGATGGTCGGCTCATCCAGAAAGAGCACAGGCGGATTGTGCAGCAGGGAAGCGGCCAGATCGCAGCGCATGCGTTCGCCCAGGCTCAGCTTGCGGACGGGCGTGTGCAAGTACTCTTTGAGGTTCAGCATTTCGCTGAAAACGTCCAGGCGACGGCGATAGTCCATCTCGGGGATTTCGTAAATCTCTTTGAGCAGCTTGAACGATTCAATGACGGCGATGTCCCACCAGAGTTGGGTACGCTGGCCGAAAACCACGCCGATGTGTTTGGTGTAGTGGCGGCGGTCGCGATAAGGGACGAATCCGTTCGAGAGCACGCGGCCGCCCGAGGGCGAGAGGATTCCGGTGAGGATTTTGATGGTGGTGGATTTGCCCGCTCCGTTGGCGCCGATGTATCCCACCATTTCGCCGCGTTCAATGGAAAAGCTCACGTGGTCCACGGCATGTACGGTCAGGTATTCACGGACAAAGAGGTTTTGTAAAGCGCCCAAGACGCCTTCACGCCGGCGGAAGGTCCGGAATTCCTTCACCAAGTCTTTGACTTCAATAATAGGCGGCATGCCGCTCCTCACTCGCCGATGACCTTGATCAACACCCGCTTGCGGCGCTGGCCGTCGAACTCGGCGTAGTAGACTTGCTGCCAGGGGCCGAAGTCGAGCTTGCCGTTGGTGACTGGAACTATAACCTGGTGTCCGATCAAGAGGCTTTTCAAGTGGGAATCGCCATTGTCCTCGCCCGTGCGGTGGTGGCGGTACTCGGCGCGGAAGGGCGCGAGTTTTTCCAGCCACTCGTCGATGTCGGCGATCAAGCCGTCTTCCGCATCGTTAACGTAGATGCCCGCGGTGATGTGCATGGCCGAGACCAGGATCATGCCTTCCTTGATTTGAGACTGCGCCAGCGCCTTCTCAACCTCAGGGGTGATGTTGATGAACTCCCGGTGTTTTTTGGTGTTGAACCACAGATATTCAGTGTATGACTTCATCGTCCGTCCTCATGGTGGTATCGAGATTCGCCGAAAGCCAGGGCTCTCAGCTCCGCCGACATTCCGGTCGCAGCCTCTGTTCGTCCCGCTCGCTGCGCGACTCCGCAGAATAGCAGAATTTGGGCATCGGCGTCGCGCCGGAGGAATTCTAGGTAGGGCCCTAATATGGACGTAACGCCGCCCTTTAGGGCGGCACCTCGAGTTTCTACATTTCAACTGGGGTTTCCGACCGGACCGGCCCCAAGAACATCCCACAGGGGGGCAGAGAAGTGGTAAGGCGACTATACGACCAAGTGGTCAGTGCCCGAACACAATTGTTTGC
>JBKQVI010000185.1:0-5855 GCA_052139985.1 Terriglobia bacterium | reverse complement strand
ATCAACGTTTTAACTCTCGCGATTCCCTTGCGTAGCTCACGGACGGCAGTAAGATGTTCTGATTGGCCGCCCGCCATTTGGAATTTGAGCCGAAAGAGTTGATCGGAAAACTCCAGGTCGCGAGTTTTCAACTCGGCATCGGTCCATTCCCGCATTTTTTCAGCGGGCCACTTCCATCGCTTGTCCTTCTCCAGCTTCATGAGCTCCGCTCCACGACCGGTTAAACTGACTGGGCACGCGATACGAACTGTGTCGGCAAAGGAAGCTTGTGACTCGCCAGCCGCATTGCCTCGCGCGCATCCGTTTCCGGCACGCCTTCTATTTCAAACAGAATCCGTCCCGGCTTTACCACCGCCACCCAGAACTCGGGGGCGCCTTTGCCTTTTCCCATGCGGGTTTCGGCGGGTTTCTTGGTCACCGGCTTATCGGGAAAAATCCGAATCCAAAGCTTTCCGCCGCGTTTGATAAACCGCATAATAGCGACGCGGCTGGCTTCAATCTGCCGGTCCGAAATCCAACCCGCCTCGAGAACTTTCAGCCCGAAATCTCCGAAAGACATGTCGGAACCGCGCCAGGCCTTGCCACACATGCGACCGCGCTGTTGCTTGCGGTATTTAACTTTGCTGGGCATTAACATGATTTCATTCTCAGTTCTTAATATTCAGCTCGTAGTCGACACGTGAGGTTCTGGTCTACACGCCCGGATTGACAACGGGTGGCTGTTCTGGCGTCACCGCCACGGGGGCGGCAGCCACGGGTTCGGTCGCACGCTTTTCCACCCGGCGCCTCTGCTCCAGAATCTCACCATTGTAAATCCAGCACTTCACTCCGATCACGCCGTAGGTTGTCCGCGCTTCGGCCTGTCCGTAATCAATATCGGCGCGCAAAGTATGCAGCGGCAATCGGCCTTGTAAGTACCACTCCGACCGTGCGATTTCCGCCCCGTTTAAGCGGCCACCGCAACGGATCTTGATTCCTTTGCAACCAAACCGCAGAGCCGAATCCACCGATTTACGCATCGCACGCCGAAAAGCCACGCGTTTTTCGAGCTGCAGACAGATCGCTTCCGCCACCAATTGTGCATTCAGCTCCGGGCGATGCACTTCCTGGATGTTGATGGGCAAAACCTCGCGGCCCGTACGCTTCTGAATTTCCTGCCGGAGGCGATCGATCTCCGCACCCTTGCGTCCAATGATGATGCCAGGCCGCGCGGTGTGAATCGTAACCTTAAGCTTGTTGCCGGGGCGCTCGACTTCAATCGACGCCACACCTGCAGCGCGAAGCTGGTCCTTGAGCCGCGCTTTGAGCTTAAGGTCTTCGTGGAGCAATTCGGCGTATTCCTTCTTGGCAAACCACCGCGACTTCCACGTTTTGTTGTATCCCAGGCGGAACCCGTAAGGATGAACTTTCTGACCCACCCGATGCCTCCTTCACTCACTCTGCCGGCGGGGCTGTGCCTGTCCGACTAGCGAACAGAACACGCGAGCCGCTATTTAGCTTCCGGCGCTTCCACGACGACGGTGATATGGCTGGTCCGGCGCTGGTAACGATAGGCGCGACCCATAGGAGCCGGACGGACGCGTTTTTGCCGCGGACCTTCATTGACGAAAACCCTGGCAACTACCAGGTCATCGACGTCGAGATTCTCCGACTTCTGCTCGGCATTGGATACCGCCGACCGCAAAATCTTTTCAACGTCATGCGTCACGCGCTTCTTGGTGAAATTGAGAATGCTCAATGCCTCGCTGACGCTCTTGCCGCGAATCAGGTCCACGACCAGACGAGCCTTTTGGGGCGAAATTCGCACGGATTTATATGTGGCGCTTGCTTCCATCGATTCACCTAGACTTCGGGGTCAAAGACCCGAAAATTAGCTACCGCCTCCCGCACCGGCCGAAGGCGCTGTCGACTTCGGACCGCCGGTTACCGGCGGAGGGGCAGCAGCCGCGGCCGCTTTCTCCGCCGCGACTTTTACCCCGTGCCCCTTGAAGGTGCGCGTCGGTGAGAACTCACCCAGCTTGTGTCCCACCATATTCTCCGTGATATACACGGGAATGAATTTCTTACCGTTGTGGACGGCTACCGTGTGTCCAATCATCTCGGGCACAATCGTGGACCGCCGGGACCAGGTCTTAACGACTTTCTTCTCGAACCGCCGGTTGAGCAGTTCAATCTTCTTCATCAAGTGATCGTCCACGAACGGACCCTTTTTCAGCGACCTTCCCAAGTTGCCCTCCCTTTATTTCTTTTCACGCCGCTTGACGATGTAACGGTCCGTAGACTTGTTGTTCCGTGTCTTGTAACCGCGCGTTGGCTGGCCCCAAGGCGTCACGGGATGGCGACCGCCCGAAGTCTTGCCTTCTCCCCCGCCGAGCGGGTGATCCACCGGGTTCATGGCGACCCCGCGCACCGTAGGACGGATTCCCATCCACCGCTTGCGGCCGGCCTTGCCGATAGAGATATTCTCGTGATCGAGGTTTCCTACCTGCCCGATCGTGGCAACGCACTCAATAAATACTTTGCGGACTTCTCCCGAGGGCAAACGAACCTGGGCATATTCGCCCTCTTTGGCTAGCAACTGTGCCGAGCCGCCGGCGCTGCGAACCATCTGGCCACCCTTCCCAGGGCGCAGCTCAATGTTATGAATCATCGTGCCCACGGGAATGTTCTTTAGAGGAAGCGAGTTTCCAGTCACGATATCCGCTTCCGGGCCGGACACCACGCGATCCCCCACCTTCAGGCCCTGCGGATAAAGGATGTAACGCTTGTCGCCGTCGGCGTAGCTCAGCAGGGCGATAAAGGCAGAGCGATTCGGGTCATACTCAATCGTCGCCACACGCGCGGGAACACCGGTCTTGTCGCGCTTGAAGTCGATGATTCGATAGTGGCGCTTGTGTCCGCCACCGCGGCGCCAAATGGTGAGTTCCCCTTGATTGTTCCGGCCTGAGATGCGGGTTTTCGGCTCCAAAAGTGGCTTGTGGGGCTGCGAGGTGGTAATTTCCTCGAAAGTTAGTCCAGTTTGAAACCGCCGTGTTTCCGTATAGGGTCGGTATGTTTTGATTCCCATAACCTTCATCTTCCGCGGCACGCGCCGCTCGACTCATCAAGCTCGCCTACGCGCTTTCCGTGTACTCCGGCATTTTTTCTCCCGACCGGAGCTTGACATAAGCCTTCTTCCATTCCGGGCGGTGACCCACCGTTTTTCCCCGCCGACGCTCCTTACCCAGGAAGGTCGAAGTGCGCACTGTTTCCACCTTGACTTTGAAAACAATCTGAACGGCTTCCTTGATTTCCGTCTTGGTGGCGTGCGGATCGACCTTAAAGCAGAGCGTACGGATACCCTCCTTCGCGGCTAAGCTCTTCTCCGTGACGATGGGTTTTCTCAGAATTTGGTAAGGGCTCAGATTCATCGCAGCGCCTCCTGGAGCCGCGCGAGCGCCCCCTCAGAAATCAGAAGCTGATTGTGACTCAAGACGTGGTACGGATGTAGCTCGAAACGCCGCACCAAAAAACATCCCTGGACGTTCCGCGAGGAAAGCTCCAAGTTGCGGCTGACGGCATCATCCACAACTAGCACACCTTTCTCCAATCCCAACTTCTGGAGCGCACCGGTAAACCCCTTGGTCTTGACCTCGCCTAAATTGAACTGATCGACCACCGTCAGCTTATGGTCCTGGAATTTCGCAGCGAGCGCCGACCGCAATGCCCCCCGCAGCATTCCCTTGGGAAGCGCGTACGAGTAATCGCGCGGCTGAGGACCGTGAGCAATAGAGCCATGCCGCCAGAGGGAACTGCGAATGCTCCCCGCGCGGGCGCGGCCTGTTCCCTTCTGCCGCCACGGTTTCTTGCCGCCGCCGCTAACTTCTCCGCGGCTCTTGGTTTTGTGTGTACCGCGGCGCTGGCTGGCCAAGTACTGCTTGACCGCTTCCCAAAGTAGGCTCTGGTTGGGCCGCGCACCGAAAATTTCATCGGCGATCTGGAAATCCCTTAGCGTCTGCCCTTCAAGATTTTTCACTTCAACGGTTGCCATGTTCTTCCTTCTGCCTACCGCTATTTATGCGGCGCCTTGGCCTTGTGCACCACCACATAGCCACCCTGTGGGCCGGGCACGGATCCTTCGATCAGAATCGTGTTCTCGTCCGGCAGCACCTGGACCACTCGCAAATTTCTGGTCGTCACCTGCGCATTTCCCATATGGCCGGCGGCGCGCATGCCTTTCATGACCCGTGAGGGAAACGCTGAAGCGCCAATCGAACCCGGCGCCCGGTGAAACATCGAACCGTGTGCTTCGCCGCCCCCGCCAAAATGGTGCCGCTTATGGTTTCCCGCAAACCCGCGCCCCTTCGAGGTGCCAACAACATCGACCAAGTCATTGACCGCGAAAAGGTCCACCAGAACCTTATCTCCGACCTTTAGATCTCCGCCATCCTGCGCCAGGCGCACTTCGCGAAGGAAGCGCACGGGATTCGCGCTTGCCTTCTTGAAGTGACCCTCCAGGGGTTTCTTCACCCGTCGGGGAGGAGGGACTTCCACCAACCCCAGTTGCGCGGCCTCGTAGCCGTCCGTCTGCGACGTCTTGCGCTGCACGACCACGCAAGGGCCCGCCTTCAGCACCGTCACTGGAACCACGTCGCCGTTTTCAGCGAAAACCTGCGTCATGCCGAGTTTCTTACCCAGTATCGCATTTACCATGTTCATCACTTGTCCCTTGTCACTTGTCATTTGTCATTTGTCCGTTACCAGGCTCTCGCCTGCCAAGGGCAAGGGACAAAGAACAAGGGACGTACTTACTTCGTGTGTTCCTTCCCGAACGCCTTGATTTCGATGTCCACTCCCGAAGGCAAATCGAGCTTGGTCAATGCCTCGATGGTTCCTGACGTCGGCTCAAGAATATCCACCAAACGCTTGTGAGTTCGAATCTCAAACTGTTCGCGAGACTTCTTGTCCGTGTGGGGCGAACGCAGCACGCAGTACTTGTTTTTGAGCGTGGGCAAGGGGATCGGTCCCGCAACTTGCGCGCCCGTGCGTTTCGCCGTCGAGACGATCTCCGCCGCCGACTGGTCGAGAATCCTGTGATCGTATGCCTTAAGGCGAATCCTAATTTTCTGGTGCAGCATCGTTATTTCAGTCCTTGGCGATTAGCCATCAGCTTTCAGCCACGCCGTCTTCCTGACGGCTGATCGCTGATTGCTGTCCACTCTACTTTATAATCTCAGCCACAGTGCCGGCGCCGACGGTGTGGCCGCCCTCGCGAATGGCGAAGCGCAACCCTTTCTCCATCGCGATCGGCGTGATCAACTCGATTTCCAGACTCACATTGTCTCCCGGCATCACCATTTCCGTCCCTGCCGGCAGCGTCGCCACTCCCGTCACGTCCGTCGTCCGGAAGTAAAACTGCGGCCGGTACCCGTTGAAGAACGGCGTGTGCCGTCCCCCTTCTTCCTTGCTCAAAATGTACACCGAGGACGTAAACTTCGTGTGCGGCGTGATCGACCCTGGCTTCGCCAGCACCATCCCGCGCTCCACATCGTCTTTCTCCGTTCCCCGCAGCAGCACCCCGATGTTATCTCCCGCCTGCCCTTCGTCCAGCAGCTTCTTGAACATCTCCACGCCCGTCACCACCCGCTTGAACGGCTCCGGCCGCAATCCCACAATCTCGATTTCTTCCTGCACCTTCACCTTGCCGCGCTCCACCCGCCCCGTCACTACCGTCCCGCGTCCCGAGATCGAGAAGATGTCTTCCACCGGCATCAGGAACGGCCGGTCAATCTGCCGCTCCGGCATCGGTATGTAACTGTCCACCGCGTCCATCAAATCGTGGATCGACTTCTCCCACTTCGGATCACCTTCCAGAG
>JBKQVI010000184.1:0-17823 GCA_052139985.1 Terriglobia bacterium | reverse complement strand
ATGGAACCGTTGGCAACCAGCCTTGTCCAAGCCGTGCTTGACGACGTCGCCATGGCCGCAGCGCGGGCAAAGTCAGTTCGACAGAAAAACCCACTTATAACAAAAAGGAAGATGGGTCTGAAGAAAGAACCTGGGGTTGAGGCACGGGCTGAGCGATTGGAACGAACGCAAGGGGAGAACCGCCGCACTGTCCGCGCTATAGCCGCGAAATCCACTGTATTGAATATTCGATGGATGCGGGAGACCCAAGGAATGGGACAGCGATGGTCCCCGCGTCAGGGATGGTGACCTTCAATTTTGGCCAAGGCTCCTTGCATAAAGGTATCTTCGGGGAACAACGCCACGTAATGCTGAAGAGCCTCGTGGGCCTGTGGGATCTGCTTCAAGGTCAGATAGCGAAACACCAGCGATTTCTGAATATCTTGTGAGAAAGGCCAGACGGCAGCGCCCTTCTCCAGGATTTGGGCGGATTCTTCCACTCGTCCCATACGGGCTAGGGCCTCACCGAGATCCACGTAGGTTGTAGCGTAGTCGCCACCCTTTTGAAGCGCTCTCGTGAGGCAATCAAGCGCTTTAGCGTTGTCTTTCTCTGCCAGGGCTTTCCGGCCCAGAGCGCAAAGCACCGTCGGGTCGTCCGGCGAGGATTGTTTCAACTGTTCCAGAAGGTCATAGTAATAGTGACTAAGGCTGGGCTTCTTCTGTGAAATTTCCGCATAGGCCAACATTTTTGTCACCGCGGGGATAGGCTTGGTCGCGTCCTCTCCGCGCCGGTTGATGCACATCAGCTCGGGCAAGTCCGGACTGGGCTGATCAAAAGCGAAGTCCGGATACGGCTGCCCGGCTCGCCGCACAATGCGATGGTTGGTGTCGTTTGAATGTGGGATGCCCGCCGTCGGCTTCCTGGGCATGTGACATCCGACACAGTCATTGGCCGGGGCTTGCTTCATACGACTCTCGATCGGCAGTTTGCAACTGTCGTTCGTGTGACAGGTGAAACACCTATCCCGGTAAAAGGCAACCTTGTTTTCCTCAGTGGGCCGTTGGTGGATCACGTGACACGTAATACACCGCAACTGTCCGTTGCTATCATGAAAACACCGGCTCATTTCCATATTGGAGTTTTTCCACCAAAGCGGCATGGCCAGGCCTCCCCGTACGGGAGGAAGGGTTTCCGAACGGTCCAATTCCGCGCGCTGCGCCTTGGACACGGGTAGCTTGAATATCGCTGAAGTTTCGTACAACGGAGTACCCGGCCGGAAATCCAGATAGTCCTTACCCGGCTGCAAAACGCGTGTGTTTCCACCCTGGTGGCAGTTCATGCAGATGTCATCCGCCAGCCGGGGCGAAAGATCGGTTGGGTTTACGATGGAATCATCAACCTTTCTACGTCTTAGTTTAGGGTGCTGGGTCAGTTCCTCCACGTGCAACTGTCCAGGCCCGTGACAGCATTCGCAACCGACGGCATATTCCATGAACCGGAAGGGAGGATCGCGGTACATGCCATCGCGGTTCGGCACCGCTTGGGGTTGTCCGTTGTGGCAGGCAAGACAGCCACTGAGGATAGGCCGACTGAAGGCGAGGTCTATCGTCGCCTCCCTATAGCCTGGGGATAGTTCCCACTGGTTGTTCTTGAGATAGAAGGAGAGCGGGGCCTCAAACATCCAGTTGCCGAGGCGGGTGACGTAAGTGTAACCGGTAAGTGGCCCTCCGACGCTATAATCGAGTTTCTGGGTGGCGGTAAAAACCCGATTACCGTTCTCATCAAGCTGGTATTCGGTCTGATAAAGGTCGGAGCCCTGCCGGCTCACCTGGAAGTAGCGGTCCAGTTCCTTGCTATACACCGTGATCGGGTTCGGAACCCTGGCGAGCTCGGTCGGCGTATTCGCCGGAGTCATCGATTTGCCCATCGGGACGGATTGGAAATCCTGATAGATCTGTTCGTGGCAGCCTGAGGCGGCGCATGACTTCGAGCCCGTAAATGCCACGCCTGGGGCTGTGTTTCGATACACGATAGGCTTCTGCTTCTTGCCCCATGCCACCAACGATGAAATCAATATGAAAGCGATCAAGGTGCGCTGTGAAGTCTTTGTCCTTGCTCTGAACTTCACCTCCATGCGGCCCTCAACTTCTCATCATACAGATTCCGGATGAACTGTTTGCGGCGTCATAATTGCCAAAGTATAGTTCAGGTGTGCACCCGTTGCCAGTGGCCTCTCAGCTTTTTTCTTGTGGGCCTGGCAGTGACAGACAGTCGCCAGGATGGTGAGAAAGAGGTTCGGAAATGGTGCCCCTGACCGCTGGGTGTGCCTGCCCAGGGCATTTTGTAGACGGGCGCTGGTGCGTTATAATCCTGCCGTTCACCAAATCTGCAAACACACGATGGCCCGCGGGTTGTTGTTGCTACTCTTTACTTGCCCTCGGCTACAGGCACCATGGGAGGAAGCATGTCCAGCGCTCACCCAGATCTTAACTTCAGACCCGAAATGCCGCGAAGACTGGATCACGGTATAGGAATTGTCGGCGCCGGGGGCGTCGTCAATTACGCGCACTTGCCCGCCTATGCGCAGGCCGGTTTCAAGGTTGTAGGCATCACCGACAAGAGCCGCGAGCGGGCGGAGAAAACGGCAAGCGAACACAAGATTTCCAAGGTTTACAGTTCACTGGAGGAACTGGTCGCCGACCCGGACGTGGAGATTGTCGATATTGCCGTGTACCCTTGGGAAACGCTTACCATCGGTGAGCAGGCGGTTCGCGCCGGAAAGCATATCCTCTGCCAGAAACCTTTGTCTGATGAATACAGCAAGGCAGCCAACCTTGTGTCTTTGGCGAGGGAAGCCGGGCTCAAGATGGCGGTTAACCAGCAGATGCGCTGGACGGTCGGCATCTGTGGGACCAAGCAACTCTTGACCCAGGGGTGGCTGGGCACCCCGAGTTACGGAACGATTCAGGTTCACTGCCGGACCGATTGGTCCATGTGGCCGTGGATGTACGCCCGCAAACGTCTGGAAGTGCTGAATCATAGCATCCACTACATTGACTCTTTGCGTTACCTTTTTGGGGATCCTGACCGCGTTTTCACGAGCGGCAGCCGCCTGCCCGAAGAACCGACGGAGGCGGAGACCAAAACCCTCACCATCTGGGAGTACGATTCCGGGTTGCAGGTGCTGATCGACGTGAACCACGGAGTGTGGCAGGACGACCGCTACGCCATTTTTCGCTTCGAGGGGACGGAGGGAATCATCAAAGGCACCATCGGGCTCATGTATAACTATCCCGCAGGACGCCCGGACACGCTCGAATTCATGTCGAAAAAAAGCATGGGCTACTGGTTCTCCGCGCGGAATGACTATCTATGGATTCCCGACGCCTTCATGGGACCGATGGGATCATTGATGCGCGCGATCGAAGATGGCTCGGAAGCACTGACCAGCGGGAATGATAATCTCAAAACTCTGCAAGTGGTATTCGCAGAATACCGTTCCATGGAGCAGGGACGCGCCGTGAGTCCCAAGGAGGTTATCGCTTAAGATGCACTCTCAATTCTTCGAAGACTATCAAGTGGGTTCTGCCCGCGAAACTCTGGGTCGAACCATGACTGAAACCGATATCGTTCTCCACGCCGGTCAGAGCGGCGATTTCTATCCGCACCATATAGATGCTGAGTGGTGTAAAGGGCAGGAGTTCGGCGAGCGCATCGCCCACGGCACGCTGGTGTTTACGGTGGCGGTCGGTCTGACGGCCGGCGACATTAATCCCGACGCGTTCACCTACGGCTACGATCGGTTGCGGTTCGTCAAACCCGTTTTCATTGGCGATACGTTGCATGTTAGGGTAACCCTTAAGGAGAAACGCGAATCACCCAAGCGGCCCGAGTACGGAATCGTGGTGGAACTTCTGGAAGCGTTCAACCAGCGCCGTGAGGTCGTCCTCGCCTGCGAGCACCTGCTCATGGTGAAACGGAAAAAGACGTGACGCAGCTTGGCACTCGAAGAGCGGGCTGGTGATAAGCCGTAAGGTTGGCGCTTGCCCCCACCAGGCGGGTCAAGACTTTTGGGCAAGAGCCAGAATCCACAAGGCGAGAAGGATGATGGCCATGCCCGCCCCCAGATACGCGCGGACGCGGGTATCCGTGCCCGCCCACTCCCCGGCAAAAAATCCTGCGGCGTTGCTGGTGATAATGATGGTGCCCATCAACAAGGGCCATCCCACCACAGTGCCAAAGTCTCCCATGCGGTAAATGCCCACGCCATACACGGCGAGACCGCCGAACCAGAAGGCCCCCATCGCGGCGCCGTAGAGCCAGTTGATCTGCAATTCCGGCACCCAAAAATCTCTGGTCGTTGAGTTCTTGCGCAAGAGGTAAACACAATAAAGGCAGTTGGCAACAAAGCCGCCGCTGGTTGCAGGCGCGGCCACGACATTCGACATCCAAACGGGGGATACTCCCAGATGGCGTGCGACGGTTAGCGCTTCCGTGCCGAAGGCATAGCTGAAATTCAACGCCGAGGAAAGTAGTCCGGCGAAAGTGGCGACCGCCAATCCCGCAAGAAAGGATCCTTTTACCTTGACCCCGCGGTCACTCATCTCGGGCTTCTTGCTTTGGTCGCGAAGCGCGCCGGCGCGAGCCGCCACAACGATTCCCACCAGCATCACCGCGGTACCCAGGAAATAGAGATGTCCTTGCGAGGTGCCAGCCTTTTCCGGGGTGAGAACCAGCAACGGGACGAGCGAGCCGACGGACGCGCTCAACCCCAGGATGATGGCAAATCCCAGACCGATACCCAACATGCTCAAGCCGAGACCGGTTAAGGTGGCGCCGGCTCCCCAACAAAGTCCGAATCCAGCAACTGCCGCAATGGTGTGCGTCGAGGTGAGTCGATAAACCTCGCCCAAATGTGGAACCGTGATGCCTGCCAATAGCCATGGGAAAACTACCAATCCGGTCAAGGCGAAAACCAGCCAGATGTTCTCGTATTTCCATCGCCGTACGAACTTCATGGGCACTGGAAAGAGGCCCTGCAAGACTCCCCCAACCAGCACGAGCCCTGCCCCAACCAGAATCTTTAAGTCCATCCAAGCTCCCTTTGACCAGCGCGTCGTTACTCCCCAACAGGTGTGTCCAGACGGCGCGCAAGGAATGATTAATTGTGCAAACACTGCGTAGACAAGCCAGACGATCTCCCAGCGCCATCGGATCGGCTATTTCATAGGCGCGGTAAACGCGCCCGTCAACACACCGCCCAAACATACGAGGAGAAAACCGGACGGGAAAGAGGTCGTCATGGCCAAGACGGGCGAAATTATGTTCTTTCTCGGATCACAAGCTAATTGCGTCGCCTCAGTGTGCAAACTCCTCCGCCACCTCGCGTGCGATCTGCGCCCATTCCCAAAGTTTCTTCGGGCCGTAACGCACCGTCGAGATGTCCTTCATGATCAGTTCCACATGGCACCGGCCGCCCGTCTTGGAAAGAAAGGTTCGAAGTTCTTGCCGCGCCCCGTCTGGATCCCAGTGATCGCGCGCAAAGATAGCCGGAGTCGGCTTGTGGCTGAGGATGTAATCGCCCCCCACCTTGTCGATCAGGCGCTCGGTGTTGTTCCAGTAACTCGCGGAAATCTTGCGCAGATTCGGAATCCGACGCAGCACTTCGATCTTGCGGCCCAACGGCTCGCAGCAGCCGTAGTACACCAATCCCCAACGCTTCAGCCAGCGCAAATCGTGCTTGACGGCGAACTCCCATTGCATTTCGGGGGAGACATCGGAAAAGATCTGAGCGTTCGAGCAACCCCACATATTGTGCGGCTTCACGCAGCTCGGATTGAAGTCCGGTCCCGGCAGGAACCCGGTGTACCCGTAGCCGCCCGATCCGATCCGGGTGTTATTGGAATCAAGCGCCAGGACATTCAATTGGACGAACTGGTCGAGTTCGATCATCCAGGCATCCACCATGCGCTCTACCGCTGCATGCACCAGGTCGGGCCGTTCCACCAGGTCGACCATTGCCTCCTGCACCCCCCACCATCGGATCAGGTAGTCCCACGGGGTAAACCAGATATGCGTCTGCCCCATCTTCTTCACAGGCATGATGCCGCCATAGACCTCGCACATTGCCTGGTAATAAATTTCCGTTGCCAGTTCGTTGTGGGTGACCACCGGCATCTTGATCTTTTCAATATCCGGGAAATCGCGGATTTGAATATGGAAGTGACGAGACACCACGTCGGCCGCTGGATCTGTCGTGGCGATATCGACATCCTCGATGATTCCGAAGTCGGTAGAGTGAATCGCGAGCGGGCAGGTGAGGAAGTCACTTACGATCATGTCGCCAGGGAGGTGCCGCCATTGATAGAGGGTGCGGCGCAATTCACGTTCTTGTTCCTGCGCCCAAGGGTGTTCGGTCCGGAGTGTCAACTCGTCGTCTACGTTCATCTCATGCCAGCAGATTTCGTTTATCCAGACCATCGGACGCTCGGACTCGCGGTCGTTCAGTTTCTGCCAGAGTCGCGCTTTCTCCTTGTGAACCGGCAGCGCGGCCACCTCTGCCAATTCACCCGCCAAGCGTTGCAGGGTCACTTTATCCCTTGGGGAGAGTTTGACCTCCTCTGCCACGGGAAGCGATGGGTGATGACTGGGATCGTGGAGCATAAGTCTGCACCTTGCCCGCTTGCTGAAATGTGCCTTCCAGAGCGCAGAAGAAGTAACACGTCGCTTCCGTCGCGTCAAGCCTGCGAATAAGGCTGGATTTGGTTCAGGCGAGCGGCGAGCGAAATCACCGACAGCCGCAACCTATCCAGAGGCGGACTCCCGTTGCCAGATTTACGTTAATTCGAGCCGGGAGCGGGTGATGAAAGGCGCTCCAGGATTTGCAGTGTGGTAGTGGCGTCGGCATCCTGAGGGTTCAGTTCAAGCGCCAATCGCAGTTCGCGTTTCCCAGGTTCGATGTCGCCCTTGCGCGCATAGATTAGTCCGAGGTTGCGGTGCAGCACCGGCAGTTGTCTGCACCGCCCGCAATCCTGGATGGCCTCCTGCAACTGTGCTATGGCCTGCGTCCAATTGCGAGCGTTGGCCGCCTCCAGAGCAAAATTGTTCAAGGACTGAACACGATCGGAGAGGTGGCGTGTCTGTTCCACTGCCTGGAAGCGCGTCGTGTACTGCTCGGCTTCCGGATCATGCAGGGAAGTAAGAGTGCGTGCCAAGTTGTATAAAGCCGATGAATTCTCAGGATCGGCAGCCACCGCAGCCTTCCAATGCTCGATCGCCTCCTGGTTTTTATGCTCGTGCAGCAGACATTGGCCCAAAAGGTACTGTCCGTCCGCATTCTTGGGGTCGAGCTTCACCAGTCTTTCCAGTATTCCGGTCGCCTGGGGGGTGGTTCCCAGGACCGCCCCCAGCAGGTAGAGCGCGGCGGGATAATTGGGCGCCAAGCGAATGGCTGCTTCCAGTAAGGGGCGGGCTTCCTGGCGCCGGTCCATATCGTAGAGCACTCGGCCTTCATTGTAATAGGCCAGCGGGGAATTGGGGTCAAGGCGGGCAGCCTCTGAGAATTCCTTCAGAGCGCCGATCAGATCATATTGGTCGGCGAGAGCAATGCCGAGGTTGACGTGGGCCTCCGCGGACTTTGGCTCGAGCGCGGCCACACTCGTAAACGCCTGAATAGCTTCCTGATGGTGGCCCATTTTGCCTTCCACCATCCCGAGAGCGGTAAGCGCGCTGGGGTCGCGCGGACCCAGTTTCACCGCTTGCTGGAGCGTTTGTTCGGCGGCTTGCATCATTCCTCGCTTGCCCAGAGTGAGGCCGAGGTTCACGAACGCTTTGGTGTACTGGGGATCGTTCTCGGTCGCCCTCCGGAACATCTCCTCTGCCTCCTGCTCCCGGCCCTCCTTGCTGTAGGCCACTCCCAGGTTGTTCTGCGCCTCGGCAAGCTTGGGATCGATCTGCAAGGCGACTTCGAACTCGCGCGCCGCTTCAACGTCCTTGTCACCCGCCGCCAGGTAAAGTAAGCCGAGCTGATTATGGGCAGGCGCCATATTCGGCTCGAGCTCGATCGCTTTTTCCAGCGACGCTCGTTCGCCTGTTTGATCTCCTGCCTTCGCGAGCGCCAGGGAAAGGTTGTATTGCCACTGGGCATTCGTAGGATCAAGCCGTACGGCTTCGGTGTAAGTCTCGGCGGCTTCCTGGGCTTTACCCTCGGCCATCAGCCGGTTACCTTGATTATTGAGATTTCCGGCAGTTGCCTTCTCGTTCTCGACCACTTTCAGCTTTTGGAATGTCGCCATTTCTTGTTCCGAACGGGCCGCTTCTCCGTTCTTGCGGAGGGCCATGGCGAGTTGGTAATGTGCTTCCGCCACGTCGGGATTTATCGTCTCGGCTGCCGCGAGCTGCTCAATTGCTTGGCTGTTTCTTCCCAGCTTGGCCAGCACTAGACCCAGATCGTAGCGAAGATCATAGTCGTGGGGATCCAAATTCTCTGCTCGAGCTAGCACCTCAGCAGCCTGGGTCAAGTGGTTTGAGTTGGCATATCCCGTCCCCAGTAGGTGGTACCCCTGGGCATCCCGCGGCCGATCCTGTATATAAACTTTCAAATAGGGAATGGCGGCATTGGGATTGCCCAGATTGATCAGGACTTTGGCAAGCGAATAGCGCGCATCGTCGTCGCGCGGATTGAGCCGGAGGGTTTCCTTGTATTCAGCGATTGCGGTTTGATAGCCGAGCGCCGATCCCTTCTTGGCATAGACGGCGGCCAGGTTGAAGTGCGCCTCAGCGAGGCCAGGATGAGAGCTGACTACATTGCGTAACGTCTCGACGGCTTTACCGGAGTCTCCGTTCTCCCCGTAGGCCGTTCCCAGCGCCACCTGGAGATGACCGGCGATTTCCGCCGGGGGATTTGATTGCAGGGCATTCTGCAAATAGAAAATAGCGGCAGCATAACGCTTTTGAGTCATCAATAATTGCGCCAGATTGTATGCAGCCAATGCAAACGGTGGTTCGCTGTCCAACGCGGCCTTGAATTCGCTTGCCGCCGCCTCCAGTTCGCCTTGGTCCTGGAGAAGCATAGCGAGCGCGTTGTGCGCAGGGGCGGAGTCCGGACGCTGCTCGAGAAGTAGGTGCAACTGCTCGGCTGCCTCTTTCCGATGGCCTTTGCTCACCAGTGCCTGAGCCAGATTGTAGCGGGCATCCCAGGCTTTATCAGCGAGGCGGACAGCCTCCCGGAAAGCTGGGATGGCGCAATCCAATGCTGCGCGCTGGGCAAATAATGCTCCCAGCGCGTTATACCCTTCGCCCGAGGGGTGGCCGTCGAGTGTGTGCAGGAGGTCTGCAATTGCGCCGGAAGATCCAAACTGCTGCCGACAGGAAGACGGGATGACGGCGGGGTTTCCCGCCTTGGTCCCCTGGGCTAGCGAGAAGCAGGCGCATGGCCCTGCCATTGTGAGTACCAACCACACTCTCAATAGCAGTGAGTGTTTTGACGGTCTTGATCTGAGGAAATGCTTCACTTGGATCTCCAGCTCGGTGTCCGGGAAGCCAGGGGCCCGACCCCGCGCCCCGATGCCGAATCCCCTTACCGATTGCCTGAAATGAAGCCCTTTTCCACCTACCAACGAGGTAGTATAAGCGATGTCGGCTCCAAGATTAAGCAGGTCAAGATGCTTCCTTCTCGGCCCTTGTGGACGCGGCTGCTGATGACGATGTTATCCTTGACCCCGCGCAAATAGCGGTACAAATCGCTACCGCGATTGTGGTTCCAGGTGGGGTCCCACTCACCGTCCAGCAAAATGATCTCACTCCCGTAGTCCTGAATCGGCTCCTTGAGCTCACTTTTCATGTACTGGACGTAGCGGTCGTAATCCGGCTTGCGGTCCAAGAGAAAACCCGGACCGCCGTGTCCGTAGGGGCCGTAATCATACTGATACCAGTCCAGCAGGTAGTCCTTTACAAAGGGTCATCAACCCTCCGAAATGGTCGGAAGTGATACTGGGGGGATGCTAGCACAGTTCTCTCTCTGCGTTCCAACCGAGCCGGGCCTCGAAATGTCGCCTCGGACTTCTTGACCGAACCTGCTTTCGATTATTGACTTTGCGCAAATGTGAGGCTAGCTTTCTCCCTGTCGATGAGGAGTACGTCCTCATGAAAGATCGTCTGGCCCTCTCAATCCTGGCGATTTCGGGACTTCTTGTCGCGATTCTCTGCTATCCCCAGCAACCGGGCCCAACCACGCCCTCCAAGAATTCCATACCTACCTACGATCCATCTCAGGCCGCAACCTTTAACGTTGAAGAGAATGGGTCGGGGGATCAATTCTTCGGCACGTCGCTCAGGGGCGATATGCTGGCAACCATCCTTGATGAAATCCAGGACCCCGGCGAGCGCAAGGCCTTTGTGGATCTCTTCCAGAAGCGCAACCCCCAGGAGCGGCGTGAGGTCGCGGAGGATTTCCTCGTGAAGTACCCGCAATCGGCGTTCTTGGCGCAAGCCTACGAAATTGCTGCCAAGGCTTCCATCGACCTTGGGGACAACCATGCGGCCCTGCAATATGGTGGCGTGGCCTTAAAGTTGCACCCCGAGAATCCTCTGCTTCTAGTGCCCCTCGCTGACATTCAAGTCCGGCAGGGCTTGTTGGTGGAAGGCGCCCAAAACGCCAGCTTGGCGCTTGACTGCC
Source organism: Terriglobia bacterium (assembly GCA_052139985.1). Taxonomy (GTDB): domain Bacteria; phylum Acidobacteriota; class Terriglobia; order UBA7540; family UBA7540; genus Bog-366. The sequence continues at coordinate 7,168 of JBKQVI010000184.1, read as the reverse complement.
TGGACCGCTTTATCGGGCCATCGGTCTTTTCGGCGAAGGATTGGACTACCATCTCCCGCCAATTACGTGCGACGGGCCTGTATATTCTTGCGGAAGGCGCCCTTAAAGAGGGTGTGAAGGCATCAGGCAGCGCACAGGCCGCGAGATTGAAGGAGGCGGAAGATTTCGCCAACGAATCGCGGCGATGGGACCCCTCGGATGCCAATGCGGCGTACTTACTGGGACTCATCCGCCTAGCCCGAGGAAGCCCACAAGAAGCCGCACTGGCCTTTGCCGTTGCCTATCGCCAGGACGGGCCCTTGAAGGCAAAGGCGGAGCAGCGCTTGCGTGCCATTTACGCGCTAGGGCCATCCCAGCCTCAACACGGATTTGATGAGTATGTCCGAGGTCTGGAGGCAGCGGCCCCACCGCCGGAACCCGGGACGTCCGGAAAGCGCGCAGTCACCAATGGCACTGCGCCCGCGTATGCCGGTTCCAGCTCTTGCCGGAGTTGTCATGCGCGCGAATACGCAGGCTGGCAGAATACAGGCCATGCCCGCATGTTTCGCCCCTACCACTTTGAAAACGTTTTCGGCGACTTTAATAATGCCACCTACGCCGACGAGACCGGAAAAGTAGTCGCCCGCATGACCCACGATGATACCCAGCACTACTTCGAGACCCTGGATACCAAGGATCACTGGCACCGTTATCGGGTGGACTACACGATCGGAGCGAAGTGGCAGCAAACCTACGCCACCCGGCTTCCGAGCGGTGAAATCCAGGTTTTCCCCCTCCAGTACAACCGCCAGGAAAAACGTTGGATCGCTTTCTGGAAGATGATCGATACGCCCAAGTCGGAGCGCGGCATCGTGGTCAACTTTTCCCGGCTCAGTCCCGATACGGCCTACCTTGCCCATTGCGGGCCCTGCCACGCCAGCCAGCTCCGGCTGACAACTCTGGTGTCTCCCAAAGTCAAAGACCTGGCTTTCGCCGAGCCGGGAATCGACTGCGAAATGTGCCACGGGCCGGCGGGCGACCATGTTGCCTCGATGCGCACGGCCAAACCTGGCTACACTCCTCCGCTCAAGCTGCAAGTTGAATTCAAGAAGATCGGCAGCCGCGAATACATCGCCATCTGCGCTCAGTGCCACTTGCAGTCGGCGATTCTTGGCCTCGGTCCGGAAGGAGAATTCAATTATCGACATTCCGCGGACACATTTTATGCCCACTATCAAAGCCGCCCTTACGATGAGTTTGCCTTGAGGGCGTATTACAAAGACGGACGCTTTCGGGTTATCTCCTTCGCCGTGGAGTCTTTCCTGCGTTCCCAGTGCGTGCAGAAAGGTGGCGCCAACTGCGGCCATTGCCACGACTTTCATCCGTCAGATAGCAGGAATGACAGAGATCTTAAATTCCTCGATCACCCTGACCAGATGTGTCTCCAATGCCACCCCACGTATGCCGCCAATTTGGAAGCGCATACGCACCATGCCGCCCAGTCCGACGGAAGCCGCTGCACGGCTTGTCACATGCCGAAGATTATGACCAGCGTGATGTTCAAAACCATGACTCACCAGCTTGACGACATCCCCAAGGCGGAGATGACCGAGCGCTTCGGCCAGAAAGACAGCCCCAATGCCTGCCTCATTTGCCATGCCGATAAGGATGTCAGTTGGCTCAAGCGCGAGCTGAGCAAGTGGCCCAACAACAAGGGGGATAATGTCGTCTCGCACCAATTCTAGATCAAACCTCGAGTATTAAAGCGGGGCTGCCTGCAAGCAAAACCTAACTCTCTGTTCAGGGCCACGTCAAAGTCCGCGAAATTCCCCGAAGGGGAAGAATATCATTCGCCGTAGGTGCAACCTACGGGTGACGAGCGTAACGACATTCGACCCCTGCGGGGTCGAAGATCCGTCCGCGCCGCTTTCCACGGGTTTCACCCGTGGCTAATGACCTTCGGCCCCTGCGGGGCCACAATGCTGCCGCGGACTTTGACGGAACCCTGGACTCTCTGTGCCCTCCGTGCTTCTCAAGCCTTAACACAGAGCATACTGAGGAACTCCGTGCCCTCTGTGTTGGATCTTTTCGCCACACAGAGGACACAGAGACAGTACCTTGTCTGGACAAATAACTACAATGCACCTGCTGGGCTCGGAAAACGCTATGTGTAGAGTTCGGTGGGTGTGAAAGCCCGCCTAGGGGGCGCTGTTACACACACAGTCTCGCGAAGCGCGGATGAGTGGCACAGCCCGGCCGCGGGCCGCGGTCAAGTTGGAGATTCTAATTTGAGCGTAACGCCGCCATCTTGGCGGCTCCTGTGCCGGCCGGAAGCCGGCGCTTCGGCTCAAATTAGGACACTACCCATTCCTTCCAGATATTGCGACATCATGAACGATGTGTTACCGTAACTTTTGGGGTTCCCAAAACATTCAGCCAGAGCATCCTGCACGACTGGATTATCGTCACATCCGGCGGCGGTATGGGCATCGTCTATCGCGCCGAGGACCTGAAACTCGGCCCGGAGGTTGCCTTGAGATTTCTCCGCAAGAATAGCTCGCACGGGTAGAGGGTCCCGGATTGATGCACGGGTGCTCTCCTAATTTGAGCGTAACGCCGCCATCTTGGCGGCTCCTGTGCCGGCTGGAAGCCGGCGCTACGGCTCAAATTAGGACAGCACCGATGCACAGCAGTCATGGACTTACGAAGGGGGTTCGAATATGTCATTGGAAGAGTCTCGCAACGTCGTCAACAGGCTGCTTGTATCACGCGCTCCCGAGGCGGACCTCGTCGAACCGGCCGCGGCTTGGTTTATGGAGATGAAAAATTGGGAAGTTAACGAAACCTTTGAGCGGGCGTTCCGGGAGTTCCGGATGACGGCACGAGTATGTGCCACGAAGGACTTTAGAAACCTCGATGTTAAGGACTCTGTTGGAAAGCCATCGCAAATGGTGCACGACGCAGGCGTAGAGGGTATGGCTCCAAGACTGGTTCCGCAAAACTTCATAGACAAAAGAAAGAACTTACTAGGTCTGCACGACTTAAGCGCCGTCCTGTTGAGACCTAAGGTTCCACTAAAATTCCAGATCTTTATAAAAGGGGCCGGCGAGGACCAAACCGTGGTCTTCATGCCGATTCCGCTTGAGGCGGATATGAAGGTCTTTCACAAGTTGAGCCAACTTGCAAAAGCCACAAAACCGCCGGGGCCGCTATATCCTTGGTTACTGGATTCTCGCGCTCGGCTCACGCGCCTTAACTACGGCTCGGCGGACGACATGATGATCGGATTTATGAATGTCACGGAAGGCAAAGCTCCCGGGCGACAGCACCTTCGGTACGGCGCCGCGCTCAAGATCGGAACCCCGATCAAACCTGAGTTATTGGAACTCAGAAAGTCCGATGCATTGAATTACGTCACGGCGATCGCAAGAAAACCACCTTCGAACGAGGGAAACAACGAAGTGACGGTAAAGTATCGCGAGCACGCTGGTCAGTTCCCTTACTTTGGAGCCCTCGATGTTAAATCAGAAAGATACAGCGTCGGGAAGACGGGTCCTCTTGGCTGGGTTGACCAAGACGGGAATTTCCAGGCAGTCACGGAACAGGATAAAGCAGCGTTGGCACCCCCGCAACAACCGCAGAAAGCAGCGTTGGCCCCTCCACGACAACCGCGCGGCAGCCCACCACCAGAACGGAAGTTGCGCCCCACCCCCACCCTTTCGGTAGTTAGGAAGTAGTATCCATGTGTTACTCATGCCGGACGGCGTCCATGGGGTCGATGCGCGAGGCTCGATAGGCGGGGATGAAACCGGCCGCCAGCGCGGCGCCGAGAATCATACCCACGGCGGCCGCCAGCGCGCCCGGGTCGTTGGGTTTTACCTGGTAGAGACGCGAACCCACAAACTGCGACGTGCCCAGGGCGATGGGGACTCCCAGAGCGAGCGCCGCGCCGGCGAGCACCAAAACTTCGCGGAGTACCATCCACATTACCGTACGTCGCTGCGCCCCCAGCGCCATTCGAATCCCCACCTCGCCCGTGCGACGCGCAATATTGTAGGACAGGGTTCCGTACAATCCCACGCCGGCGATGGCCAATGCCAACGCCGCGAATCCCGAACATAGCCGAGCGAAGAGAATCTGCGGGCTTAGCCTCTGGTCGATCTGCCCGGCCTGCGTGCCCAGGTTGGTAACGGGAATGCGCGCATCCGACTGGCGCATGATCTGGCGCACCGTGCTCGCATAAGCCAGCGGATCGCCCGCGGCGCGCAAGAAAAACGTCATCTCGGCAAGAGGGTAATTGAATCTTTGCGTGTAGGGCAGATAAACGGTGGCAGGAAATTTGCCGTCCAGGTCGCCGTAGCGGGAGTTCCCGACCACGCCCACCACCTCCAACTGCCGGGCTTCATTTTCGTCCTTCCCTCCAAAGCTCACGATTTGCTGCCCGACAGGATTCTGGCCTTCGAGGTTAGCCTTCACCCACGCTGCATTCACAATGGCCACGGCAGGCGACCGGGAATTGTCGCGCTCGTCGAAATCGCGTCCGCCCAGCAGCGGAATTTGCAAGGTCGAAAAGAACTCCGGCCCGACGGCCAGGACATGAGTGGCGGCGTCATCAAAGTCGAAACCACGCCCGGTGGCCTGTTCGGGCCGCGGTTTGCCGAGCGGGACGATCGCCCAACCCCACACGGCGCTGCCGACGAGCGGAGAATTGGCCATGGCGGTGCGGCGCACACCGGGGATCGCCGCAAAGCGTTTCTCCAGGTCACCGTAAAATCCCGCGATTTCCGCATCCGTGTGCCCCGCCTGCCGGGCGTCCAGGTTGAACACCAACAGGTTTTCCGGCCGGAACCCCAGAGCGATGCCGCGCATCTTTTCGAGCGTGCGCACAAACAGTCCCGCCGCGACCAGCAGCAACAACGAAAGGGCCATTTGCGCGACCACCAGCAGGCGGCTCAGGCTGATTCCGTGACGGCCGCGGGAGCGTTGCTCCCCAAGGCGCGATTCCTTCAGGGCCGACTGCACGTCCACGGAAGCCGCTTGTAGAGCGGGCGCGAGGCCAAATAATACTCCCGTAAACAGGGTCAGCAGAAAGGCTGCCGCCAGCACCTGCCAGTTTAGATCGACGGGCAGGGGGAAGCCATCGCGCCCGCCGGCCAGCAGCCCTCGCAGCGCCCGCGCTCCCCAAACGGCCAGCAGAACTCCCGCCGCGCCGCCCATCCCGGCGAGCAGCAAACTCTCCGTCAGCAACTGGCGGATCACCCGTCCCGTGCCCGCGCCCATGCTGAGCCGCACGGCCATCTCCCGCCGCCGCCCCGTCGCGCGCGCCAGCAGCAGGTTCGCGATGTTCGCGCAGGCAATCGCCAGGATCAACCCCACCAGCGCCCACAGAACGTACATGGGCTGCGAATAAGTGCGGCGCAGATTGTCAAGCCCGGTCGAGCCATCTTTCAGCAGGAATTCCGGCAGATTTCTTCTTTCGACGTCATTGGCGGCGGTGGTGGCCACCCAGCGTTCGAAAATCGAGCCCAATTCCGTTTGTAACTGCGCTCGGCCAACGCCCGGGCGCATGCGGCCCATCATCTCGAGCCAGTAGTAGTTCGGGTCGTCAAAGGGGCTGGGCCCGCGGCCATGCGGAGGACGAAGAAGCAGCCGCGTGCCGAGGGGAAGATAAAAGTCCGGCGCACTGGCCGGATCGACTCCGAAGAATTCCGGCGGCGCCACTCCCACGACGGTGAAGGGAAGGTTGTTAATCGTCACCGGCTGTCCCGCCGCGCGCGCCGCGTCGCCGAACCGGCTGCGCGCCAAGGCGTAGCTGAGCACCACCACGGCCGGCGCACCGGCGCGGTCATCGTCGCTCAAAATCAATCGCCCCGCCGCCGGCGCCACTCCCAGCCCCTGGAAATAATCGCCGGAAACGTATTCGCCCTGAAGCAGCTCGGCCTCGCCCCGTGCGAGGAAATTCAGTTTTCGGGTGGGGCAGTAGGCAAAGAGGACGGACAGCACATCACTCGACTTGCGAAGCAGCTCGAACGCCGGATAGGGAAAGATTGCGGTCGTTAGCCCGGTCTTAGAGTCGGCCCAAAAACGACCTTGCATATTATGGATTACGGAATAGCGGAGGCTCTTCTTGCCCGTGACGTGCCAGTTCAGCACCACCAGCGAAGCGGGATCGGCCACCGGCAGCGAACGCATCAGGAGCGCGTCCAGAAAGCTGAAAATCGCCGTGTTCGCCCCAATGCCCAGCGCCAGCGTGAGGGTCGCCACCAGCGTGAACCCGGGATTGCGCAAAATCGCCCGCACGGCGTAGCGAAGGTCCTGAAGAAGTTGTTCCGCGAGCGGCCAGCCCCACGCGGCACGGGTATCTTCCTGAATGAGGCCGACATTTCCCAACTCCCGCCGCGCCGCCCGCCGCGCTTCGTTTTGAGGGAGCCCGGCTTGCCGAAGCTCCTCCGCTTCTTCCTCGAGATGGAACTGCAATTCCGCGGCGAGTTGCTCCTCCTTGCGGCGACGTTGCGCGAACCAAGCCAACTTTCGGAAGAAGGTGTTCATTTTGCCTCCTGATCCGCCGGATTCAGGATCAATCCCATGGCGCGGGAGAACGCCTCCCACTGCGATTGCTGCGTGGCAAGCTGCTTACGTCCGCTCGGCGTCAGGCGATAGAACCGGGCGCGCTTGCCTTTGTCCGAAAGCTCCCAGGAGGCTGCCACCCAGCCCCTGGCCTCCAGGCGATGCAGCGCCGGGTAGAGCGAGCCGGTCTCAACCTGGAGAAGCTCTTCCGAGGTGCGCTGAATGTGCTTGGCAATGGCGTGGCCGTGCTGCGGCCCGGGCCGCAGCGTGCGGAGAATCAACACGTCCAGCGTCCCTTGCAGGAATTCGATGCGTGGCGGCGTTCGATTGCTCATAGTGTAGACATCCTACTCTTTATTCTGTAGGATGTCTACTCTCTTTCTAGTTTTCTGGCGTGTCAGTGGGTACCCACTCGTCCGCCGTGAAAGATCTCCAATTCTGTACTTTCGGCCAAACGATGCTTCAAACCTGCAGAATCAGCGCTAGAGGGGTACCGGTGTCACTTAACACATGAGTTGGCTGGATTTAACGCATGAGTTGGCCGCGCCTTGAAGATCAGGTCGCGGAATGTGTGGTCAAAAGTCGTTTATCTTCAGCATCAGGTCCCATGGTCGCTGCAGGT
>JBKQVI010000183.1:0-23195 GCA_052139985.1 Terriglobia bacterium | reverse complement strand
CGGCCCCCGCACCCCGACCCCCGGACTCTTCAAATGACCGCCACCGAAATCCGAGTTCTCACCAAACACGATGCCGAGGCTTATTGGCACTTACGGCTGGAGGCTCTGGAGCGCGAACCACAGTCGTTCGGAGAAGCTGCTGAGGAGCATCGGAAGAGCAGTGTCGAGTCGGCTGCGGAACGCTTAGCGGCTAATCCTGACGATAACTTCATCTGTGGCGCATTCTACGAAGGCCAACTTGTAGGAATGGCCGGCTTCTATCGCTACACCGGCGTTAAGGTGCGGCACAAGGGAAGAATCTGGGGCGTCTACGTGCGCGCGAGCTGCCGCGGGCAGGGAATCGGTCGGGCGTTGCTTCTGGCTCTAATCGAGAGGGTCAATGCCTGCCCAGGCGTGGAGCAGGTGTCCCTGACTGTCGTGAGGGGGCAAGACGCTGCGATCGGCCTCTACCACTCACTCGGTTTCGAAACATATGGCCTGGAGCCGCGCGGCATGAAAGTTGGCAACCGTTACCTTGACAGCGAACACATGGTGCTGCAATTGTGAAGATCAGCTCACAGCCGACAGCGGTGTAGCGCGGACCTGTTCTATAGGTCCGCGGCTCGATCGGTACCGGCCAGAAAAAGCCGCGGACCTACACAACAGGTCCGCGCTACTGTTCCTAACCCCTAACCCCGAATCCCTAACAGCTTCCTTTTCACGGCTTGGAATAATACCCATCCCGAGCTTGGACGGTAAGGTCCTTCTTCTTGGTCGTCACCATGATCTTGTGATATCCGACATCCGTGTCTGGTGGGTCAGGCGTATATCCCAGGCTGTATTGACTGCGCAATTCTTCCTGGATTTGGCTGAACGTGTCATCAATGGGGTGCTTCTTGGAAGTCTCGAAAAATCGCCCGCCCGTTTCTTTGGAGAGTTTTTCGAGTATCTTCTTGCCATCCGGCCGCGATTCCTGCGGGCGTGGATACCCACCGCCGCGCCGGCCCATCCCACCCATGCCTCCCATGCCGCCTCCCATACCATGGTGCCCGCCATAGCCTCCGCCGCCGTTATCCTCCTCACTGGTAAAGAGGATGGAATAAACCAGGGTGTCAGCGCGTTGGGCCGCTTCAATGGCGCTCGCCAGGGTTTTCTTGCTTCCGCGGTCCACCCCATCGGAGAGGACGATCAGGGCTTTGCGCCCTCCCTGTTTCGCCGTGATGTCGTTTGACGCCAGGTAAATAGCATCATAAAGCGTGGTACCACCGCCGAATCCGCCCCGGCCGCGGCCACCGGGCCCACCGGGTTGTCCTTGCCCGGAGTCGGGTGAATCGCCGGAGCTCTGCTCGGACCGTTGCGGCGTTTGCAGTTGGCCTAGCGCTGCCTGCAACTTCTGCCGCGAAGAGGTGAGGTCCTGGAGGAGTTCCACTTCGTGGTCAAAGTGAATGATGAAGGCTTGGTCCTTATCGACGCGTAGCACTTGATCGAGGAACGTGGCGCTCGCGTCTCGCTCCTCGCCCAGAACGCGCCGCTGGCTCATGCTGGTATCAACCAGGAGGCCGAGGGTCAAGGCAAGATCGGTCTCATGCGCGAAGTAGCGAATCTTCTGCGGGCGGTCATCTTCCTTCAACTCGAAATCATTCACATCCAGGTCGCGGACGATTGCGCCCTTTTTATCCCGCACGGTGGCGAGCACGTTGACCACTTTCACGTGCACGGTGATCGGAGGCCCTTGCGCCTGCCCGCCCGCCGCTTGTTGACTTCTCAGCGGCCGATCCGCCGCCAGGAATAGGAGCGCAACCACCAAGAGGATAAGGTGGGTCCGTTGCCAGAAGCCGGAACGCCGCGCCCCATCATGGACACAGTCTTTCCCTGCACTCATCGCCGAATGTTTAATCGTCATCAATGTTGACCCGCGTCTCCGCTTTCGGGAGCGCACTAAAAGTGGACCTGCTCCCAGTGTGCTGCCAATCCAGCCGGGTACCCACTGCCACACAACAAAGCAGGTGGAGAGAATTGCTGATTTTGGCACACATTTGCTTTGCGGTTAGATGGGTAATTGAGGTGTGGGGGTTGTGTGTTCGATTTGATGTAAAGGCGGCTTTACACGGCCGTGTGATCCGCCAGTTGGCGAAAACACTCGCCGCCACAACGTATGCCGGACGCACTACCACGTCTCGCGCTAAGGTTCCCTGCCAACAGATTGTGATACCATCCTCGCCGCCGGAGCGCCGGAACGAACATTGTGTTTCGTCAGAAGACAATCTGTCGTTTCGCGCAACAACCTTCACCAGGAGGCATGGGATCATGGAAGTGGCTGCCAAAGAACCTTTGCGCATCATCAACGGTATCGCCCCCATTCGAATTTGCGACAATGGCGGCTGGACAGACACGTGGTTTGCCAAGACGGGAAAGATCTTCAATATTGGCGTGTATCCATTTGTGGAAGTCCAGGTGGAAGTGTTTCACCGCGGCGACCAGCCCCAGCAAGTCGTGGTCTTCGCAGAAAACTACGGCCAGCGCTTTGCCGTAGCCCGGAGGACGGGTGGGTGGGGTGAGCACCCGCTGCTGGAGGCGGCCATCGAGCGCATGCAGGTTCCCTCCGATCTGGCCTTAAATCTCACGATATTTTCCGAGGCTCCAAGCGGAGCTTCCACGGGCACCTCGGCGGCGGTCGGTGTGGCGCTGGTGGGGGCGCTCGACCGCTTGACCCCCGGGCACTTGACACCGCACGAAGTCGCCTACACGGCCCAGGCCATTGAGACCCAGATGCTCAAGCTACAGTGCGGTATTCAAGATCAGCTATGCTCGGCTTATGGTGGCATCAATTACATCGAGATGTTTGATTATCCTCATGCTGCCGTTTCCCCCATCCAGATTCCGAACAACACCTGGTGGGAACTGGAAAGGCGCTTGATCTTGATCTACTTCGGGAGATCACACACGTCATCCGCGGTGCATGAAAAGGTCATTCGGGAACTCGAGGGGCTGGGGCCGGATTGCCAAAAACTCCAGGACCTGCGCGCCACAGCCGAAAAATCCCGCGACGCCGTGTACGCCGGGGATTTTGCCGGGCTCGGAAAGGCCATGATTGAGAACACCGAGGCGCAGGAACGCCTTCATCCCGACTTGGTGAGTCAAGACGCACGGCGGGTGATCGAGATCGCGAAGGCGCATGGAGCTTTGGGATGGAAAGTGAACGGGGCCGGCGGGGAGGGAGGGTCACTCACGATCCTCTCGGGGGCGCTGTCCCCGTCGAAGCGCGCCATGATCCGGGAGATTGAAACCGAAAACTCCTTATGTAAGAACATCCCCTTGTACCTAAGCCGGACCGGCCTGCGCACCTGGGAGGGACTACCGGGTACAACTCATTAATCCGTCCTGATGATACGCAGCTTCAGTAGTTACGCCGGAGAACACTTTCAATTTCAATTCTTGTCGACAAGGTGCTACAATCGGCCCATTGAGAATTGGGTAGGCAGATTTCAGAGAACTAGGGCCGGACAATATTGCGTTCCGAAGCCATCCTGAATGGTGGGGATGGCCAGGTATGACCCGCGGTGGACGTGCCGTAGCGGCAGGATCGTAGCGGGTGGGGACGACTGTGGGCGTGACGCGCGGGGTGGTTTGGGTTCCGGCGGGCGAGTTTATTTCTGGAGGGGACCATGCGGAAAGTCTGGGGAATCCTATTGATAACCTTGACGGTGACTTCTGTGGCGTGGGGGCAAACGCGGAAGCGCGTGGCCATCATGGATTTTGATTACGCCACGGTGCAGACTTACGTCAATCAGATATTCGGCTCGAACCAGGACGTGGGCAAAGGCATCACCGACTTGATGGTGACCAAATTGGTGAAAGACGGGGTGTACTCGGTGATCGAGCGCAAGGCCATCGATAAGATCATCGCGGAGCAGAATTTTTCCAACAGCGACCGCGCCAATCCGGACACGGCGGCGAAGATCGGGCGGATACTGGGGCTGGACGCCATCATCATTGGCAGCATTACGCAGTTTGGCCGCGACGACCAAAATCGCAACGTGGGAGGCGCCGCGGGGGGATGGCTGGCGGGCAAATATGGCCACGGGCTGGGCAACGTGGGCACGCATAAGGCCAAGGCGGTGGTGGTGATCAGCGCGCGCATGGTGGACACGAATACGGCAGAGATTCTGGCGGCGGCCAACGGCAAAGGCGAATCGACGCGCTCGAGCACCTCCTTGCTGGGCGAGGGCAACAGCGCGACGGCGGGCGGGGGCGGCAACTTTGACATGGGAAGCTCAAACTTTGGGGCTACCATCCTGGGTGAGGCGGTGAGCGCGGCAGTGGACGACACGAGCAAACAATTGGAAGATGCGGCAGGGAAGCTGCCGACGAAGGTGGTCAACGTTTCTGGGTTGGTTGCCGATGTCACCGGCAATACCTTGATAATGAACGTGGGGACCAAAGCTGGAGTGAAGGTGGGCGACCATCTGGGGATTTTCCGCAAAGGCAAGGAAATCCGCGACCCGGCAACGGGAAAAGTCCTGAAGACGATTGAGAGCCGGCTGGGCGATGTGACGATTACCGAGGCGGATGATACGTCTTCCACGGGCACGTATTCCGGACCCACGCCTCCCAAGGTGGGCGACGCGGTGGAGACGGTGCAGTAGGGTAGGGAAGCGGGAGGTTCGCGATGAGTTTTCAAGTGGGCGACGTGGTGGGCGACTATCAGATTATCGGCCTGCTGGGCGCGGGCGGGATGGGGAAGGTTTATAAGGTCAAGAACCAGATTTCCGACCGCGTGGATGCCCTGAAAGTGTTGCTGCCGGACCTGGCAGGCGACCAGGACCTGGCGGACCGTTTCATGCGCGAAATCAAGGTGCTGGCCAGTTTGAATCATCCCAACATCGCGGGCCTGCGCACGGCGTTCCGGCTGGAGAATCAACTGCTGATGGTGATGGAGTATGTGGAGGGGACGACGCTGGAGGAGCGGGCTAAGCTGGGGCCGATTCCCCTGGCGGATTCGATCAACTACATCATGCAGGCGCTGGCGGCGCTGGGCTACGCGCATAAGCACGGGGTGATCCATCGCGACATCAAACCTGCCAACATGATGCTGACTCCCGACAACGTGATCAAGCTGATGGACTTTGGCATTGCCAAGTCCAAGACCGACCGGAAGCTGACGCAGACGGGCACGACCATGGGGTCGCTGTTCTACATGTCGGCCGAACAGGTGCAGGGCAATGAGTTGGATGGGCGCTCGGACCTGTACTCGGTGGGGGTGTCGCTCTACGAGTTGGTGACGGGATCGCGGCCCTTCCAGGGTAAGAGCGATTTCGACATCATGGTGGCGCAACTGCAACAGGCTCCCCTGCCGCCGATCCAGATGCTGCCCGACCTGCCGCGCGCGCTGAACGACATCATCATGATCTCGCTCGAGAAGGACCCCGGCAAGCGCTTTCAAACCGCCGAGGCGTTCAGCGCCGCGCTGGGAAGCATCACCTCGGGACTGAACTCCACGCCTGTACAGGCCTCTACCGGCCCCGTGGCCCACACTGCCCAATGGCCGCAATCGACCCCGCAGCAAGCCTCGGCGACGGGCATGGTGGGAACGCCCACCGCGCCGGCTCCGCTGACGTACACAAAGCCCATGGCGGTAGGCGGGACAGCGGTCGGAGGCTACATCCCAACCGGCCAGCAGCCCACGGTGATGGCTCCGGAGCCGCAGACTCCCGCGGCGACGCAGCCTCCACCGGTTGCGGCTCACAACGTACCCGCGCCTACCGGTTCGAAGGGCTATCGCGGCCTCTACATGACCTTGGGAGCATTGATTGCCCTAGCGGTGATCGTGGTGGCCGCGACGCAGATTCCGCGCTTCCTGAAGACCCATGCCAGCGGCGACCAGACAGCGCAGGTCAGCACTCCCAATCCCGGCGCGCCGAACACGGCCGACGCCAGCACGCAGCAGCAAGCGGGCGCGCCGACTACCTCCACCGCTGCAACCTCGCCCAGTCCCAATACGTCGCAAGCCGCTGGTGGACTCGATACGAGCAATGCTGCTCTCCCTGCGGGAGGACTAACGAGTTCAGCTTCCGGTTCGCTGGCGAGCCAGAATGCAGGGAGCCGCGGCGGGGGGCCGGCACAGGTGGCTAACAAGCCGCAAGGTCAAATCAGTTCTTCTAATCAGGCAGCGGGGGAAGACTCGCCCGCTACGCCGAGCGCGCCGGCTGGGGGGGGGCAGGTGGCGGCACCGGTAGTGAATAATCCCGAGAATGCGCAGGAGCTTGAGGAGTTGGGAGACCTGCACACCAAGCTGGCCGTGCGAGCCCAGGCCGAGAACGACAGCGTGGAGAACTTGCGCAAACAAATGGCGGCCAGCGGCAATAATCTGCGGGCGGACATTGCCGCCTCCCAAACTCGCATGAAAATGTACATGGATAAGTTTGACGCGGCGATGAACGCCGGGGATGCGGTGGCAGCAAAAAAGTACATGGCGCTGGCGGAGCGCGAGGTCGAAAACCTAGAGAAGTTCTTCGGACAGTAGACTTCGCATTCAGACGGTAGTGCGGAAGATCGCCCATCAAATCGGGCGATCTGATCATTAAACATATCTACTGGGGTTGATTCTGAAGGCGATCTGGCGACTCAGTAACGGCTTCCTCCATGGCCGGGGCATCGGGCGGGCGATAGTCGGCTACCTCAAGGAAACCTCCTGAAATCAAGACGCTGATTAGCTTAGCAAATTCCGAGGGAGGCGTTTCGGGATTGATGAATTTGTGTGCCTTGCATGATTCAAAAAGCTGCTTGATCGTTGATTTCCCGTCACAGAGTGGGATCAGAAAACCCACCCAAGGTTGCACCTTGCAGTCCATGCTGAAGGGGTCATCCGTGTGCAACGTAAAATGCTCCGGCGCCAAGTCGCCATCCTTCAGCCGATAGACTGTGCGAAGCTCGAGAGTCGGCCTCGCAACGGGGATCATTCCCTCGATCACCTCGAACGACGCTGGGCTGGCGAGAAAGGTCTCCCACTTCAAAAGCCAAGCAATTTCGTCACGCCCGGTTCGCGGTCCAACCGACCGCCGAACGGTGAAAACATTGCGGGCATCCTCCCTCCGCTGAATAATGATCCAACCGTACGCCATGGACTCAACGCCAAGGCTCGCCAGGCTATCTCGCATCAGGTCGACAGTCTCGAAGCCCCCTTTTGACTTCAGCGCGTAAACGTGGGCAGCTTCTTTGGGGTCTTGTCCCTTTTTTTCGACAACGGCGATATCAAAGTCTGATTGACCCTCGCCTAACCAACCTCTGACGCGCTCCTCCAGGGGCGTACCGTTGCGGTCTGCACCTTGGGCCAAGCAATAAAAGCATCCCCCCGGTGTTAGGAAACGAGGTAAAGCCTCGATGATGCGGCGAGTGATCTGTTCTCCATCGGCGCCACCGTCATAGAAAATCTGGGCAGGGTGCAACACGGGCATGTAAGGCGGGTGGGCCACGATTCGGTCGAATTTCAAATCTTCCACGCCTTCATAAAGGTTGCCCTTCAGCACTGTGACGTTGTCCAATCCATTCAGCAAACGATTGAACTCTGCCATTTGCGTCGAACGCTCAGTAATATCAATAGCCCAGACGCCCTTCGCATATGCCGCAGCCGCCAACGCGACGGCGCCCGTGCCGGAACACAACTCAAGGAACCTATCGCAAGGGGTCGCCGGCAGTGTAGCGAGGAACTCCGTGGTGTTGGGAGTAATCGCCGGGTAGACGAAATCGTCAGGAACGGTGAAATCCTTCCCACTCAGCGGCAACCATCGGTCGGAAACAGTGAAGACCGACCCAACGAGGTAAAGCATCACCGGGCAAAACAAGCGACTCCCATCGGTCGGGTCAGGCTCCACCAGACCCAGGCTTCTCAGGGCTTCCACAACGCGAGAAGGAAGGACCGTCTCGATTTCCTCCGTTTTTACGGATTCCCCGAGTAAGAGCAGACGGGTTAGGAGATTCAGTTCATCTATTTCTTTGGGAGCAGTTGCGCGCTTCCTACGGTTCGATATAAGTTCCGGCAGTTCGGTGATACCTAAGCGCTCACATATCGACGTCGAATTGAACCCGGAAGCCCGCAGATAGCTCCGAAGCAACTCAAAGTGGGGCGACTCTTCAAGACACAATGACATAGAGGGGCGAACCTTTCACAAACTCTCTGGGCGCCGCGCCGGAGACTCAGGGCAGGCGCAGGGTCAATACTAGCGCGGGGCGCGGTCGTGCACATCAAAGCTTACCCCATCAGCACTGCCGTTCGTGCAGCTCGCTGAAGAAAAGTCTCGAGTTCATCGTCAATGGCCTTGCCCACAACGCTCATGTCATTGATCGGCTTACCGTCTCCATCGAGTAGGTCGAGCGTTCCCGATTCGAAGACCTGAAGGAGATCCGCGCGCAAGGCGGTGCGGTCGCGCGACCCATCGAGCAGGGCGAGGATGCCCCGATGGATGGAATCTCGCAGTTTCAAGGTGCGGTGGTGAAGCGTCGCCACGATGTCGGTCCGCCGAGCCTGCCATCGGGCGAGAGGGCTGGCCAGGGGCTTGTCGCTAACCTGCAAAACGAATGGGGGAACGTGGCTGTACAGGTCCAGAAGGCCCGCACGATAGGCCACCCAGATTAACTCCGCAATCTCCGCCGTGGCGTCCTCGTCCGGCTTGGGAACGAATCCGAACTGTTGTCGAGCACGCAGCTCTACTTCCACCGTCAGTTGTAGGAACGGAATCCGCTCCGGGTCCTTCTCGACGAGGTACCAGAACAGGGCGCGCGCTAAGGGGTCAGCGGTTGAGAGTTTTGCCCCCGAAGTACTCTGGAAAGCTTCCTCAAACCCCGGCTCCAGACTCGGGGCGGGCGAGTCGGACTTGGCAAAGGTCGAGACAGAGTACGACCTCACACAATCAGGTTTGATGGTCCGATTCAGCGGGACGTCCGTATGGCATAAAAGGGTTTTTCGGAAATGACGTCCGCGCATGAAATCCAGGTATTGTTCCCTCAGGACAACGTCTCCCCCAATCCTGTCGAGCACCTCGACGGCTTTTGGCTTGAGCCCGCGCGGGACCATATCGAAGAAATCGGCTTCGGCCAAGAATTGTAGGTCGTGGTGGTGAGCCTCTTCCATGAATTGGTAAAAGTAGAGCGGGGAAAATACCTCCGCGAGCTCGTCATGATAAAGCGACTCCAACGGTTTCGCCGAGAGGCGCTCAAATTCGCCTCGCAGAAACAAAGGGTAGGGTTCAGTATCCTTCTCGAGTGAATTGGCAAGAAGCTTCAGAAGGTTAAGGCCTTGCTGCATCTTTTTTTGTGGGTCACTAAAGTCTCGATTGTGGAATAACATCATTTCACGAAGCATCAGGCGATTGTGGCAGCCTGGCAGGGTGTTGTAGCTGATGTACGCGACTCCTTGCGGGGCGAGGCTGCCCTTGCAAATGGCCATGATCTGTTCGCGAACAGGTTCCGGAACCCACGTGTAGAGACCGTGTGAAATGATGTAATCAAACTTCCCATAATCGGGGGCCATTTCCAGCAAATCGAGATGGCGGAGGGTGACGTTTTTCAACCCAACTTCCTCCGCAAGTAGGCGACCCCGTGCAATCGCAGTCCCCGCTCTATCCACACCGACGAACTCGCTCTGCGGCAAACCCATCGCCATGGCCGCCAGGTTCGCGCCATCAAAGCATCCCAACTCCAACACACGGCACTGTTCGACGGGTGCGGGCTTCATTCCGAAGAGTGAAGCCATGGTTGCCAGCCGGTCAGGATGGGAGTAGTAGATCGGGAAAGATGGGTAGTTCACCTCGTCGTAAGATGTCACGCGGGATCCTTCCATGTATGCCCTCAGTCCTCCGAACCGGCTCTCAGCCAATTTTCCAGCCCGCAGGCTGACGGCGTTCCATCAATATTCCGAACTAGAGGTTCCAACGCCCGGCGAGTGCGCTTGGTGGGTCGCTTACTGATTGGAATCGGACCAAGCGAATTGCCGGCTGGTCCTTCAAGGAAGCCAACGGCATCAGTCCTTTCCCAATCATCTCCTCTGCCGCTGTTTGGGTCATCAGAACTTCCGCACACGGCTTGGTCCTCGACTCACTTTCCTGCTTGTAAACGTGTATGGGCAGCCCCGTGATGTCCGCCAGAGTCCCCGGGCGGAGTTCCCAGCCCTGCTCGGTGAAAGTCTGTGCCAGCAGCAAAATCGCGGCAAAGGTTGGGTTCGCCCACAGATAATCCTCATGGGCAGCCGCATCGGGGATTTCTTCGTAATCAAAAAGTTCAGTTGACTCGGTTTCCTTGCCATAAGGCAAGCGAATAAGAAAGCGAGGCAACGCCAGTCCGAGATATCGCGCTTCCGCGAGCCCTCGCAACGCTGTCCAAGCGGCCGCGGTCTCTGGGTTGGGCTGCTTCGTCCATTTGCGGCAATCTGGCAAGGCTGCAACAGAATCACAACCTAGTACATCGGGGCTTGCACTGGTGATGAACGGCGCTCCCGCCGCTGCGGCCACCTTCGCCATGCGACCGAGCGATTCCGCATCTTCGGGTGACGAATCGAAAGTGTAGTTCCCGGCAAGAATGGCCCAAGGCTCAGCGCCGGGAGTGCCGACTGTCTTTTCTACTAACAATCTGTAAATCCCTGTTGAGCGAAGGTCCTGCGCGGAAGCGAGATCGTGTGAGATCTCCTCCTTGCTCACGTCGATAAGCAGCACCTTGAGCCGGGAGTCGGTTTCAAGATTGCGTACCAGAAAGAAGACCACGCGCCATGCAGACTCAAGGGCTTGGAACGCCGGCAAGTGGAGAAGGGCGCCCATTTGTGCGCTGGTAGCCAGGTCGATCAATCCCATCGCCTCGGCCTGCCGAGGATCAGCCCTGGGAACAACGTGGGGAGCAATAATTCCGCGCACCAAGGAGGTCCACGGGTCGGGTACTCGGGAGGGCCTGGGCCGTTCCAGCTTCTCCTCTGTTTCCTCCAGCATTTGGTCGAGGAAGCTTCCAGAGAGAGCTTGCGGCACGCTTGCAGTCGAGTCCCTTTGCGGTTCAACCGATGTCGTCGCGGCAGGCGCTGACTGAGTTGTCCTTATGCCGAGCGCGCCGGCAGTCTCAGCAAAAGTCTGTGGGTCGCTGAGTTTCTCTCGTGTATCGCGGAGCTTTTGAAACAACGGGACCTGCCGAAATAGATTGTCGGGATGAAAGTCCTCCAAGTCATTGAACTTCAGGGTGATCGGATAATCTTCCTTTCCACCCATGAGGAGGGTTAATTGGGGAGACATCTTCGCCAATACGGAATCGTAATTGTCGCGGTCTATCAGTGTGGGCCGCCGATTCGCCAGCGCGTCACCGATTTCATTGAGCCTGCGATTCCCACGGCCAGTGAAATCTCCCAGAATGGCAATTCGAAAGGGAGTCTCCGATCCGGGTTCTGCCTGAACCCTCTCACGGCCTGCGGTCACGTCGAGATGAATCTCTCCAAACGAGCGGCGCTCCGGCATTGGGTGCTCCTCACCTCAGGATTCTGAAAATGCCTCAAATGCTAGGATTTGAATAACTGGGAGAATTGTACGCTCACTGCCCCTCGTATCCAAGCGGTGAATTACCTACGCGCAGTTCCGCAGCTAATGCAGGATGCCCAACCCGAAGGCTCTCGGCGGTTGCTATCCCGTCTCCGCGATGAAGTCGCGCTTCCCCTGGGGGTCACATGACGAACGCAACCCACTCGCCTTGCAGATTGAATTCGTTCATGCCGCCCCCAGCGTTCTTTAGAAGATAGCCTTTCCAATCTCCTGCCAAATCGAAAATGTTGAAGCCTTCTCGCTTGTTGTCAACTGCGAAAGCAGTCCACTCAAGCTCTTTGTCAAAAAGGAGGAGTACGGCCTTATTATGAGTGTTCACGATATAACCGATTAGTTCCGAATCCGGTGTCCAACGACGCAGCCCCGAATACGCTGAGGTTTGCTTGGGGTCGAGCGACGCATTGGCTGTGGGATTAAGCGACGAAGTAAAGATCGGATCCAAGGAACGATTGGACCTTGGGCTGATGCCGAAGTTCCGTTGTGGGTTAATCCAGGAATTGAACATCGGATTGAGCGATGCGTCCGCCTTCGGGTTGATCCTGGGATTGAACTGGGGGTTGATGTTGGGATTGAACTTCACGCGCGGAGGCGGATCAGGCATGGACACCCTTTCATATCCCTGGGCAGCGAGCGTAGCCCGTAGTTCTTACGACTCTTAAATGCTTTTCAACGAACCGCCGGAGGGCGGGGCAAAATCACCGTCCTTCTAAACCCGCCACTTGATAACCATGCTAACGTCATCCGGCTGCATGACAGGAATTCAGGAGTTAAAGTGCGGCCAAGGCTGAGTTCGCATTGGGCATTGGCTTTGTCGCGAGGCTCCCATGACGCCTTCGGCCCCTAGCCCGGGAGTTTCCCCGGCTCCAAGCCCGGAGAGTTGGTTGCCAGGCCAATCCGGGAATGCGGCAACGGGCCAAATTACAGGGAGCTGAATATCTTGGCAACACCCGAATGATCCAGCGGCTTATGACCCCCGCCCGGCAGTTCTACCTCGGTATTGGCCGAATAGAACTTAACACGAGCAATGAACCGTCCTTCCAGCGTTAGGTCAGCCACCGCTTCCGCCACGGGTTTCTTGCTATCCGGGGATGCTTGTTTTCCCGTTTTTTGAGTATTGATCAACAACTTGCCGGCAGGAAGGCGAGCTATTCCGGCCCAGCGGAAATCGGGTTTTATTTCGAGCTCGAGTAGCGCCCCTCGCTCTTCAATGGCTTCCCTGATCTGTTGTAGGGCGTTCGTCATACGCTCCTGCAGTTCGCTGTCTGTCATCCCGCCACCTCAAAGTAGTTCATCCGCTCAACACTCATGAGCGCTGTTCGAAGGATCTGCTACGATGTTTATAGCCCCAATAGGAACGCTGGGCAACGGTTTCTTGCCAGCGATACGCACTAAATAGAATCATTCAAACAGGGCAGAGAAAGCAACCGGAATCTTAGCAAATCCGCGGAATATCCTCCCAAACCATCGTTTTCAACCGCACAACGCCGCTTGGTCTTACGCCTCGACGGCCGCCACCCCGAAAATGTGGCCGCTCTTACCGTGTCACATTCGAGACGCAACGCAACGTGGAAAAGAACCCCTTTTGCAGAATGGGAGGGGCCCCAAGGGTATCCAGGTCGAACTGCACGGTCACGGGCTTGCCATTCGGTGCGGTTAAAGGTCGCCCCCCTGCAACGCGCAACACCCACTCCACATTGTATACATTTCCATTCTGCTGAGTCTTGTCGGCGTCCGCAAAGAAATGGAAGACCCCCCATGTCCCGCTGTAACTTGGGAATCCTAAATCGGATCCGCCTTGGATCTTGACAGTTAGCGTGACGCCTTGCCCTGTTCCCGGCCACGCAAACTGCTGGAACGACGAATTGCCGCCGGCATAGCTCATGGCCTGTCCGTCAATATTCATGGAGAGGCTGGTAACACTCTCGGTCGGATGCGGACGAAGCGCATACTTGAATTGAAGTTGTCCGGGAGCGCCGGGGTAGAACGCGTGCTGTACACCCATGGCGCGGTTGAAGAACGTAAGGAAAGCTGGGTTTATCGCCTGGGTCGCCGACGGATTGGCAATATAAGCCGACCCTTGGGGCAGCAGGAGGTTCTTCAGGGACGAGTTGTAGGACTGGCTCAACGCGCCGCTGGCTGGGTCAAACAGCGCCGCCAGATCTTGCGGCGTTGCTTCCACGGTTGCCTGGGGGCTAAAGGGAAATTTGGATTCCAGCGGGCTCATCTGTGCGCACAGTCCGGCGCCACTTACCGGCCCAGGCTTCAGGACGGACGCGATAGGGGTAATGGGGGCCAAGAGCAGATTTTGGACCGTCTGGTCCATGTGGCCCTCCTGATCAATTTTGAACCCCTGGGCGATTTGCCGCGCGGCCTGCTGAGCGGTGGAAGCATCGTTCAGGCACTGGGCCTTCGCGGCGTCCTTGTCACCCGGCGCATTATTGGCCCGGTCCAAACAGCCCTGGAGGCCCGTGAGTCCCGCGATGTAAGGCTGGTTGGGCCCCCCGATATATTGATCCTGGCAGTTCGGTGAAACTACCGCCTGAACAGCCTGGAACGCGTTGGTAACATCGGGTTGGCCAACCGCCGTGTTCTGAGCGGCGACGCATAGAAGAGCCAGGAGTGGGGACTGATTGCCGGAAAGCTTCAAGAGCTTTTGTGCCGCGTCTGCAAGACTACCGTAACTGACCACCCTCCCGCTATTCAAGTAGAGGCGCCATTGTTTGATATAGTCTTGCCGATATCTTGCGCTTAGGTCTGCGGCGAGTTTACTTAGATCGATGTTGGACGACGTTTCCTGACCCAGAACCCATTGCTCCCCGCTGAAGTACTTGGGCAGGTTCTTAAAGGCATCCTGCATGAAAGCCCACCCGCCTTTGGTGAAGGCCCCCTGCACATCGACCCGGTCAACAACCACCTCTGCGGAGCCAGGGAATTTCTTGCTGAAGTTAATCGGCGGATTGGCCTTATTAGCCTCGGACAGCACGAACCGGTAAACGCGCTCACCGCCTGAGAACTGGGAGAGGTAATTGCGCGCCCGGGCGACCACCAGCGTGTCGTACTCCGAGGAGTAGGGGTTCTCAATTTTCAACTGCTCGCTGTAGAAGTCGAACTGCTTTTGGGCAAACTGAACGCGATCTTGATCGATGTTCCTGCCCGCAACCCAAGCATTCATAAGAACCGGCGACAGGAAGAACGCGGTACTCTTGTCGTGGAAGGAGGTCGTGATGAGGTAAGCTTTCAAGGTATCGTAAGGGGGCCCATACTCATCGTTGGGTCCTGGCGCGCCGGGAAGCACGGAAAGGGTATGCGTCAGCTTCGCTTGCGCCTGCCCAAACAGCAGGTGCTGGAAACGCTGGAAGTAGAGCCTCCGCACGTCGGGATAAAGAGCGTTGCCGACGTACAATCCCCACCGCATACTGAAAGGCGCGCCATTCTGTTGGTAACCCGACAAAGTCTCCACCGACTGCCGTAGAGTGTCGAGCTTGGTCAGCATATCCAGCGTCGGCAGGTCTTGACCCGTCAATTGAATATCGGGAATCCCCTGGGCGGCAGTGACCACCCGGCTCTCCAGGTTCTTATTCCGGATGAAAGAGATGGTGAAGCCTGTGATGAGGATCAGGAGAACCACCACTGCCGACGCAAGCAGGATTCGTCTCCAGACACTCGTTTTTGTGCTGGACGCGCTCGCCGTGAGGGCGGAGGCGTCCTTCAGAAGTACGTCGCTAAATACATGAGGGAGGAAGACCCACTGCGGGATTCTGCGGCTTTCTCCTACTTCCTGAACTCGAGTTTTCTCCGCGGCCAGGGCTTGTGCCTTCCGGTAATCGAAGATTCCTGTTGCACCGACTTCGCCCCCCGAGGCAGTGGGCTGGGTGATGGGTTCCTCGCGGGCAAGCGTGGGTCCGGTGGTCGTGATGGTAACCGGCCTTACGCCGGCAAAGTAGAATCCACGAAGGAACGGGCCCCGGCGCAACTGGCTTGGCCGGCACACGTCCACCAGCAATTGGACCAATAAATTCCGCAGTTTCCTGAATTCCCGGGGAAACTCGTAGATGGTGGGTAGCTTGCCGGCGTCAAACTCCTGCGCCAGCAACTTTATGCGCCGGTCTGCGAGAGATAAGAACAAGTTGTCGAACGCCCCTGCTATTCGGGCGGACTCTTGCTCCGCATACACGCCCGTTGAATACGCGACCATCGGCAGCGTCGCGCCAAAAACGAGTCCGGCCTCGTCATTGCTGAGATTGTGAACGTAATCGTGAAAGAATTGCAGCCGATCGCCCCGCGTAAAAAGCACGTAGACGGGAAGGCTGATACCCAGCAATTGCGAGACTTCGCGAAGGCGTGTCTGGATCCGCGCGATGCTGGCGGTCGTGGCTTCGGGCGCGCCGGGTTTGGTAAAGCCTTCGCAGTCCACGCACACGACGGCTCCGCGGGGGGCGGACGTACCTTTTCCAAATACCGAGTGAAGCTGGCGGGGCGCCAGCTTCTTTACCAATCGGGCCCACCTTGGAGCGTCTTGTACGAGCGGCCCACCCGCTTCGGCAAAGATGAATTGCCGGGCGTACCAGAGGTTGGCCGTACGCGTGGGCACAGGAACTTTGTCCTGAACGGTCTGGCCCGTCAGCAATTCCGGCTCAAGTCCGGATTGGAGAACAACAGTGGTTTTGGCCGAGCCACTTTCACCTACGAGGAAATACAGAGGCAAGCTGCCGAGCCTGGCGCTCTTCCCGAGCTGCGATGTCTGAAGCCGCCTCTCGGCCTCCCGAATCAGGCTGTCAATTTCGTCCCCGGCCGCACCGGTAGCCATGGCTGGCCCTGCACGTTCCTTGTCCCGTACTACGAACCACCAAATTATAAGGATGAAGGCTGCGACACCGATGACGGCAAGCGCGATCCTGAGAATCCAAAGGCTGCTTCCTTGCAAATGCAGCCACGACGCTGTAAACCACGCCAGAACCAGCCACACAATAAGACCAAACGCGGCGATCCAATACTTCACTTTGGTGTTCACGGGAACTCCCTAATAGGGCGTAAGTGGAGCCTCTCAGCGTAACGCCGATGCTCCGGAAATGAGCGCGAACTTGAACCCCACGAAAAGCAGAATCGCAAGAAACAAGGCTCCCAGTGTGCCGATGAGGAGGCCCTTGACCCAGGGATCGGATGCTTTCCGCTGGACCATATCTTTAGGCGGCGCCCAGTTTGGGGCCAGCGGGCGTTGTCCGCCACGAAGATGTTGGAGCTTTTCTGTCACGGTGGTCGCGATGGAACGTACGGCTTCCTGACCGCTGATGCTGTAACGTCCCCGGTAACCGAGCCACATGCAGAGGGCGTAGATTTCCAGCACGTCTGCCGCTTGCGGGGAATCGCCTTTTGCCATCAGCCGGTCGATGCAATTGAAAAACATTTCTCCCGCGGTGTGCACACCGAATAATTCTTCCTGCAAGGGCATGCGTGGCCAATCGGTGAAAAGGGGATTGTTGGAATTGAGAATCGATTCATCCAGGAAAGCGACGACGGCAAAAGTGGCCAGGCGCACATCGTCAGCGGCGTAGCCCTTCCGAGTCGCTTCCGCTTCCGCTGCGCCAATCGCCGCCTTAATCTGACTGCGGAATGACCCGGCGTCCGCAACCGCCTGCCGATTCGAGCGAAAGCGCGTAATGGCAGTCAAAATTTCCTGGTAAATCAATGCCAGATTGGCGCGTCCGGCGGCCTCCGCTGGCGCAACTCCGGCCTGTTGTCCACCCATGCTTGACCTCTCAGGATTCCAGGATAACGAGCAACTCAATCTCCGGGTCGGGGATATCACCCGGAACGTAAATTCCTACGCGACGCGTTTGGACGATGTGGTCCCAACAGGGTCCGGCTCGGCCGACCGAAAAATACTGGCTTTCCACCCGTCGGGCCACTGCGGAAGGCGGCACGGGAACGTGGGTTAGCGTCATGCCCGGCAGCGCTCTCTTAACGAGTTGCGGCACAAATTGCGCGGAGCAGATCTTTACCAATTGCAGTGTCCGGGTAATGACATCGGCATCGCCCAATGCGGCCGAGTGCACGGAAATGATCCAGCGCGCGCGGTCCAAACACCGTTGATCCGTGATGGGGCCTTCGTAGAAGTAGTTGGCGACGGGTTGAAGCGGAATGGACAGGCAATTCGAAGGTGCCAGAAGATCGAGATGTTCGTAGATGTGCTTCGCAATCTCCCCAAAGCAGGCGTCGAGAGCCATGTGATTATAGAGAGGAAGATTCCGCGGCTGCGAATCGAGGGCAAAAGTGCAAAGCGCACCGCCCAGACGAAGGAGTTCGAGAAAGAGCTCTTCCGGGTGTCCGCGCTTGGTGAAGAAAAGATGACGCAGAGGCCCCAGGCTGGAGTTGATGGCATGAAGAAACCAGAATTGTCCAATTTCCTGCGCCGAAAAGCCGGATTGAAATTTCCCCTTAGCTAGGCTATCGAGAGACATCGTCATACTCTTTTCCTGAAGAATCTCGATTAACCGGCGTGTGAGCAACATCAGGGTGGGGCTGGCGCTGATCTGAGTGCAAGGAGGAATAAAATTCTCGTCGTAGACGTAATTTCCCGACCCATCCCTGCGAATGCGTGCGATGGGAAGAGTCTGCATGTCTCCGGCGTCCTCGGTGTCGAGCAGAATCTGTATGTTCTTCCGGCCAACTCTTAATGGTTTTTCATCAAGGCCGGTGTTCTCGTCGGGAATTACATCGGATTCGGCGATTAGCCGCGTCCGCCCATTGGTATCCTGGTCGGTAAGAGCACAATTGGGTGCACCAAGGCGGAGTGGCGGAATCCCGAGAAGTACGGTCAGGCTTTCGCTTGTCGGAGGAAATAGATCGGCGATACTGCGCGGCGGGGGCAGCGGATCGCTTTCAGGCATATTGAAAGCCAGTCCGTCCTGGAAGATACCTCGCGCATGGACTACGCACGCGGTGCCGTTTCGTAGCGCCTCGGCATCGAGTTCCAACCCTGACACTCCGTAGGGCTCGAACCACAATTGCGAGATCCCGAAGTGCGTGATCTCTTCAAAAAAGCGGCTTTGCACCTGAAAGTGATGCGGTCCGAGGTGCATGCCCTCTGACCACACGACCTTTGAAAGTTGCTTCATGCAGTCAACCCGGTAGTTTTCGGTTAATCGCTATCGGGCAGGTTTTCCTCTCGCGCGTGCGATGATGTCCAGATCCCTCGTCCAGGATCCCACGCCCCTTGACCTGCAGGGCAATTCTATTCAGACACATGAGATATCGACCCCGAAGATGGCAACCGTGGGGCGACCCTCGGATACCCAAAGCCTATCACACATATGGATTTATTTCCTGTACGAATCGCCGTCAATATTACAACATCTTGCGTTGGGGCAACAGATTTTCGCAGCACCGGCTCTCAATTACAGCCCCAATTTGGGCACTTGCCGCCATGAGCCGTCGATTGCGAACCCACAGCTCTTGCGGAGAACGGAAGAAGCCAACCTTTGAGGAATCGCGCTCGAGGCGAGCTTGCCGATTGCGCTCGAATGCAACTCGCGCCGGACGGAGGCCTTTGCGCGGGCCGATCAGAAGATCCTTGCGGGTCCAATCGGGTTAGTGCTGTGTTCTGGCGCGCGCATTTGACTCCGAACACGCCGGCTTATTAGCCAGATTGGGTTCTACGAGCTTCGCCTCTTAAGTTCCAACCGGAGTTCTCTACACGGCGGCGGTGGCTGCAGCACTCTGCGCGGTGCGCGTCCCCTTCCAGAGGTCGAGGTACGGTTTGAGCTCCTGCATCATGGTGCGGAACTGGTCGAAGTTAAGGGACTGCGCGCCATCGCTCTTGGCCTTCTCGGGGCAGGGATGCACTTCCACAATCAAGCCGTCCGCGCCGATGGCGACGGCCGCGCGGGCTAGGGGTGGAACCAGGCTTTGTCGGCCGGCGGCGTGGCTGGGATCGACGATCACCGGAAGGTGGGTAAGCTCATTCAGCACCGGCACGGCAGAAAGATCGCAGGTGTTGCGCGTAGCGGTCTCAAAGGTGCGAATGCCGCGTTCGCACAGGATGACATTGGGATTGCCATGCGCGGTGATGTACTCGGCAGACATCAGCAACTCGCGGATCGTAGAGCTCATGCCGCGCTTCAGCAGCACCGGCCGCGGGCAGTGGCCGAGTGCTTTCAGGAGGGCGAAGTTCTGCATGTTGCGCGCGCCCACTTGCACAATGTCCGCGTACTCGCCGATCAGCGCCACGTCCTGCTCACTCATGACTTCAGTGACGATGGCAAGGCCGGTGGCAGCGCGTGCTTTGGCGAGCAACTTCAGACCTTCCAGTTCCATGCCCTGGAAGTCGTACGGGGATGTGCGCGGTTTGAAGGCGCCGCCGCGCAGAATCTTCCCGCCTGCGGAAGCCACAAATTCCGCCGCCGCCATGATTTGACTCTCGCTTTCCACCGAGCACGGTCCCGCCATGACCACGAAGCGATCGCCGCCAATGGAAACGCCGTTAATAGGTATCTGGGTGCGCTGCTGCTTGAACTCCTTACTCACGAATTTGAAGGGCGAAGAGATGCGCACCGCACTGGCGACGCCGGGGGCTACTTCCATTGCTTCCAGGCATTCGCTAACGTCGCCCACGCCGATTACTCCAATGACCACGCGCTCTTCACCTTGAATGGAATGGACCTTGTACCCAAACTCCCGGATCCGCTCGCAAACATGATCGATTTGGTCCTGGGTCGCATCCGGTTTCATGGAAATGATCATCGCTCCTTCCTCCCTTGAAAACAAAAAAGCCCACTCACCGGGAGTGGGCTGGCCTTTCGACGATGCCTTTTTAGTTCAGACCAACGCCACCCTACCGGCTTGGAGTTAAGCTCCAATACCAGTAGCTAAAGTAGGTAAACGAGCTGGCGTAGGTTCCGAACATCGAAGGTCCAGTATACATCAAGCCAAGAGGTGTGTGCAAGGCCGCTCTGCAATCTGAGTTGGTCAACGAAATTCCGATCCGTTGCGCGGAGCATGTGTGGGGAAGGTCGAGCACTACAAAAAGAGGGGGCCCCGATGGAGCCCCCGTTAGGATTGCCTTTGGATGTTCCGAGTACCAAGGGAGGAAGAGAGGAGCCCCTCAGCTTGACTCTCGACCTACCCGCCTGCATACCGGAAACTTGCCGAGGATCGTTCTTGTGGTGGGATCGATCGCTCTAACTGGCCTTGGAACTTCTGGGGATTGACCAGCATTCGCAATTCTCACAAGAACCGTTCCTCCCTACCGAGCATTCCTTTCTAATATGGCACAATTCACGAAGTTTCCTTCGTTGGAGGTTTGCTCGCGTGCCTCCGTTACTGACGATCATAGAGGGTCCGCCCGTATCCGGTCAAGAGATGAGGCGCTCCAAAATCAAAATAGTTCCGTTGGAGATACCCTATATTGTACTTATCCTAGACCCGATACCAGATATTGTATGGTTCGAGTATCGTACCTCTATTTTGTGGTCCGGGCGGTGAGAGCACCCACCTTCCCGTAGTCCCTCAGCCCCGCCCGAGAGGAGGGAGGACGGCGCCTCATTGGCTCACCCCGCGTTTGCCCGCGACCCAGTCATCCCACTGGCCGGCGTTCTTCATCTGCTCGTCGAGTTTTGTGTCGCGCAAAAGCTTCTCCACTTCCGCGTGCGTCTGGCGCGGAGCGGGACGGTCGTCGCTCTCCGCCAGCCCCCACACCAGCGCGGCGGCGAGGGCGGCATTGTTCTTGGCCTCGTGCGGATTCACCGCGTCATAAACATCCGTTTCCGCGTGATAACTCGGAAGGTACGGAGCCCACTCCTGCCTGGCAATCAGGTTGGGGACGCCGGAGATGAGGAAATCGAAGTTATCCGTGCCATCGATGGCCTTCAGGGAATCGTCGTTTGCCCGCAGGCCTGGGACGGCGGCGAGGGCCCGCGCGATGGGGCGGCGAAGGTCTTCGCGGCCATTCAGATAGAAACCACTGGTATGGCCGGAGCCCGTGTCAAACGCGATCATGGCCACGTGGCGGCCCATTTCCGCCGCGTGCTGCAGGACATAGGCCTCGGAACCCAACATGCCTTGTTCTTCACCCGTGAAAAGCACGAAGCGCACCGTGCGGCGCGGCGCGACGCCCAGCGCCCTAAAGCTGCGCGCAATGTCGATGATCATGGCAGCATTCACGCCATTATCCTCTGCGCCCGTGCCCAGGTCCCAGGAATCCAGATGCGCGCCGATCAGAACGATTTCTTCCGGCCGCTCGCGGCCCCGTATTTCCGCTACCACGTTCCGGGCTAAGTAGGAACCGCCGATGCGGCTGGGCAGGTCCAATCGCACATGAACCTCCCCCTGCAACGAGAGGCGCGCCAATCGCTCTGCATGAACGCGCGCCACGATGGCGGCGGGGAAGGGAAGATTGCCGCTGCCCAATCCCATGGGATGGCGATAGAGCAGCACTCCTGGCCGGGACGATTGCACTAGTAATGCCGCCACGCCGGCGCGTTGGGCGGCCGCGAACACTGCCCCGTCACGCCCGTACTCGGCGAACAGGTCGGCTTCGGTCTTCATCTCCGGCGAAAGCACCAGGGCGATGGCTCCGCGCGCTCTGTCGCCGAGTTGGCCAAACGATTCCGCGCTTCCGTCGCCCGCATTCACCAGAGGGGCCTCCAGTGGGCGCTCTCCCGGTGTAGGCGCGCTAAACGGGCCAGCGGCGACACGGATGGGAAACTCGACGGGAGCCACGCACTCGGCGCGATCGGCGCCTCCCGCCCAAGATTGGGGGATCGTATACGTCTCTGTCCAGGTGGACTCCATGCCCGCGGCGCGGAAGCGGGCTGCAGCCCAATCCACCGCGCGGTCGCAGGCTGTCGAACCCGTCGGCCGTCCACCGATGCCGTCGCAGAGTTCGCGCAAATCGTCGAGCAGCGGCGTAGGCCCACGCTCGCGCGCGGCGAGGAACTCCGCAGCGTGGGCCGGCGGACCAACCGTAGTGGCAGCGGATTGCGGCGGCTTCGCTTCCATCCGCGGCAAGAGCATCGCCAAGCCGCAGACCAAGCCGAGATTGAGCAGGGTTCTTCTGGCTAAGCCCTTTTGCATCATGCTCCCTTCGGTCGATCGTGAAAGTCACCACGGTACATTGCAGCCGTTCTTGCTGGACTCATGCAGCGCCCTAACCTCACGGCGATACCCAGCGCCGGAAATCGGTCGGAACTGTCGTAAGGGTTGTACCGCAGCTCGTGCCACTTCGCACGTTTCTCCTTTCGCGTGAGGATCTTTCATCCTCCGCTTCCTGCGGGTTTATCCAGGCGTACAACTCCTTTTCTATCAGAAGGTTATCCCGAAATCTCGATAACTTGTTCGTTTTCATCAACATATTGGGAGCACTTTTTTTGCCCCTTTGTTTTCAATCAACCATTGGGAGCAACCTTCATTTTTAATATTTTTTTGGTATAGGTAGTTTTCGGGAGCGCGTGGGTTGTTTGGGAGATTTTTACCGAGACCGTGCTGGGCCTAGCCTTCATTGCAATTCTAGCCTATACCAATCGGCACCTTTCGTCAAGATATAAATTGTTCGTTGCCCGCGCGCAAGTCCGGGCGACCTGCCGGCCTTTCAGTGAACAGGGATGCGGCTCGACACGCAAGTCTCGGAATTGCGCCAAAGATGGTAAAAGCCGTTTA
>JBKQVI010000182.1:0-3081 GCA_052139985.1 Terriglobia bacterium | reverse complement strand
CAGATCCCTGCAATCAAAAGGCATTGTGAGTGTGGGGTGTTTGTCTACTGGAGTAGATGAGGACGTGCGCTGCATGGTGAGCGCGGCCCCACGGAAGAATCAGGCAGACATCGTGCAGGAGCTTGGGCGGGGGGCTAGGCCGGCGGACGGGAAGGAGTATTGCTGGCTGAATGACCATGTGGGCAACGCGAACCGCTACGGGTGGTTTGCCGACATCTTCCATGAAACTTTGGACGACACGCCTCCGCACATCAAAGGGAGTGCCTACGAGAAAGACGAAGCGGCTCCTCAAGAGATCAAGCGGAAGCAGTGCCACATCTGCCGGGAGTTTCTTCCCCGAGGGGCGTTCAAGTGTGGGACTTGCGGCACTGCGATTGTCGTTGACGATACGGTTACTTTGGATGGTCAACTGGTGGACTTGCGCCGGGAGGCGGTAAAGAAGAAGGCCGAGAAGGAACGCGCGAAGAAAGAGAAGGCGGAACTGGCGGAGCGCAGAAACTATTACGGATGGATGCTGCATATCGGTAGGGATAAGGGATTCAAACAGGCGTGGGCCGATCACCGATTCCTGGAGAAGTTCGGCAAGTGGCCAACTGGGTTAAAGGCTATCGCTCGCAAGCCACCTGCGGAAGTCGTAGAGGCGGAACGCGAGCGGTGGAGACAGTATCGCGCCATGAACCAAAGCAAGCCAGAGCCAGAACCGGAACCGTACCAAGGAGAGTGGTGACATGGAAACCAGTGAGAAGTTGGCGCAAGCCGCAATCACCAAAGAGAAGCTCAAGTGCCCACGTCCGGGCGCTCACTCCGCTAAGTGTGTCTGCAAGGGCACGCGATGGGTAACCACCTGCGAGGGGTGCGGCGGCGCTGGCTGGAACGGGAAGATGAACAAGGTCTGCGGCACATGCGCCGGGACCGGATGTGTCATGGCAATGAAGGCATGACAACGAAGGAAGTAGAGAAGAGTGGGAGGTTGTTTTGATGGCTAATCCTGTGCTTTTCCCGCAACTTAGCGTCGAACAGCGCAAAGTGTTATATAACCGCTCGACCTGGATTCGCGGCCGCGATCACAGGTATGTCGTGATGGTTCCGAGAAAGGCGCGTTCAAAGTGACTCAAGAGGAAAAAGTTCTCAATTATCTGCGCCTGCATGGCCGCTCTACTTTTGGGGAAATGGCCCGGACACTCTGCCCGATTTTGCGTGGCGGGCTGTACGCACCTTTGTTCCGTCTCGAAGCTAAGGGTGAAATTGCGAGCGAGCTTTTGCCCGGTGCTTCTCCTCTCCATCGCGTCTATTGGATTCCCGATCGATGACTCGGGGCTACATTGACGGCGTACTGCGAAGGAACATCATGACAGCAAGAGAGCTATCTGACCGACTGCATGGGCGCAAGCATTCCGGCTACTACATGGCGTCGTGCCCAGTTCACGGCGCGGCAGGCGGAGACCGGAATCCGTCACTCAGCATTTGGGACGATGGCGATAGAGTGGCGATCAACTGTCACGCCGGATGCGAGTGGAGGGAAGTAGTAAAGGCTCTTGGATTGACTTCTGACGATCTCGGGCACAGTTCCGACCACGGCTGGAAGCGGCGCATAAAGACCATTGCGGTGCGGCCCGCTGGCGCAAGGAAGCCGCTTGGAAACGTGGAAGCCATCTATCGCTACACCGACGAGCACGGAGAGCTTATGGCGGAAAAACTGCGGTATGAAGGCAAGGTGTTTCTGTGGCGTAGGCCGCAGGCTGGCGGGGGATGGTTATGGAAGATTGACCGCGCCGCTCTGCCGCTCTACATGCTGCATGAACTGGTCCATGCCAAGACTTGTGTGTTGACGGAGGGCGAGAAGGACGTAGAGACAATTCGAGGAGTGGGGATGGTAGCGACGACGGCTCCGAATGGCGCAAAAAGCTGGCGCCCGGAGTTCGCACAGAAGTTTAAAGGGAAGCGCGTTTTTATCCTTCCTGACAACGATGCTCCAGGCATAAAATACGCTCACGAGGCAGCCAAGGCTATCTTGACCTTCGCAAAATCGGTGCGTATCGTCTACCTGCCGGACGGAAAAGATGTGACCGATTATCTTTCTCGCCATACGGCTTCCGAACTCGGAAAGTTGATGAGAACCCAATGACAAAAGTCACAAGTGTAATATCGCACCCCGAAAACCCCCTACAGGTTCCAGACTGGTCCGGGATGAGATCGATGGACCCGGAGGCCGCGGCGAACGCGCTGACGGGCATCCTGGCGCGATTGGAAGGTACTGAGAAGACGGTGTTTGCTTGGCGCGGAATGGCGGCGCTGCTGATTGAGGAGCGGGAACTGCACCGTTTCATCCTCGACAACGAGGTGGGCGACTACTACCAGAGCTTTGACCGATTCCTGAAATGCGAGTTCCCGGCAAGCTGGAGCTACATCCGGGATGCGCTGCTGGCGGTGAAGGAGCTGCGCGAGGTGCCGTTTTCCGATCTGCTCGAAATCAAGCGCTGCAACCTGGAGCAGTTGAAGAAGGTGTCCAGCGGGGTGCGGCTGTTGCCGGAAGTGGTGAGGGCGGCAAAGTCGATGCCGGAGAAGGCGTTCATTGAAAAGCTGAACCGGGAGCACGATCAGCACTTGGAGGCAAAAACCCCTATCGTGATGGCTACCCCGGATGAGATTGAGGAGTTTGAGGCGGCGATAGCGATAGCCACACTGGTAGAGGGATGCACCACGCGGGCTGAGGCCATCCGTGCGATCAGCATCAGCTACATTCAGGATCACCCGGTCGAGCAAGAGGAGGAAGCGGGATGAGCGACGATGAAATGGTCGTTAAATCTGTTTGGAAAAGCGCGCACGCTGTGAGGGATTGGCCGGGCATGGTTACGATTCGCCGTTTTAGCCCATTCAAAAACGAGAAAGTCGAGGGAAGTGGCGCGACAGAGGCGGAAGCATGGAAGAATGTTGCCGATAAAATTCGCGCCATTTGGGCGGAGGGTGTGGGCTGATGGGACACGCCTATCTCAGCTACGTCCCGGCCTTCCCTAAGCCGTCCCAGGTGAAGCGGGAGCTACCTCACGTCAAGGTGTTCCCGGACGGCCGGGAAGTCATTCA
>JBKQVI010000181.1:0-4055 GCA_052139985.1 Terriglobia bacterium | reverse complement strand
ACCTAGCGCTCTCGGGGGCCATGAAGAGCCCCCCAGGAAGGGCCTCCGACCCCTCCTTGAGCATCTTGAAAACCCTGGACTCCGCCGAGTTCTATTTTTGAGGCCCATTTTTCAGCATCCTGCTAGGGATTAGGGATCGGGAATTAGGGTCCTGCTAGGGATTAGGGGTTCGGGATTGGGGTCCTGTAACCACCCCCGTCGCTGAGCGCGCCGTCCCCTCCTAAATCAGGAGGGGAGTGCGCCTGTCCGCCCGCCCGGGCAGCCTGGGGCGCGGAGCATCCGCCGGTTTCAAACGCAGTGACGAGTGACATGTGACGTGTGACGAGCGAGAAAGAACAGTGAGAATTGGTCTGGGGGATTGGGTAGGTCGCCCTTTCAGGGCTCGGGGTTGATGGGGGTTCGGTTGACCCAGGCCTTCAGCCTGGGCTTCGTTATTTCGCCCCTTGGGGCTCACCCTAAAGTTTGGGTGGCGCAGACATCGCTTGGTATGTCTGCGTCACTTCAACGCGTCGCAGCGCGACGCTCGGGTCGCAGACATAAACCCCAATGTATGCGCCACCCGCGACTACGTAAGGCTGACCGGAACTGCTGGCACGCGGAAGGTTACAGAGCTGTCGAAGTCGCACCGTCCGAGCTCTCCGCACCCTTACTGAAGGTAGTCCACCAAGCCTTCGGCAAGGCGCGCGTCTTGACCAGCGTGGCGAAGAAAGCGAGGGTCCCCAGTCCGCAGAGCAAGCACAAATAGCCGAAGTCTCCCAGGCCGGAGGCGGGTCCGGGGATCTCAAGCTGCATCACTCCCACCACCACCCCGCAAAGCAGGGCGGCCAGAAGCACCTTGGACGAAAAACGGGCAAGCGACCGGTCGAGAATGGCTCGCAATTCGCAAAGGTTGCGATTGTAGGCCAGCCAGGTCGTGGCGAGCGCGGCGCTGACCAGACCCAAGGGAATACCTTTGGCGCCCAAGCGGAAGACGGCCGTGTAGAGAAGATCAAACCCGACATTGAGAGCGTAGAGGAAAAGCGCGAGCCGGAGATAAATGCCACCCTCGTTGCGGGCGAACATGTGGAAACTCAGAATCCTGATGAACGCGTAAGGCAATAGGCTGAGGCTGTAATACAACAAGACCATCGCCATCAGGCGGGTGGCCTCGGGGGTAAAGTTCCCGCGCTGGAAAAAAAGGCGAATGATGCTGTGGTTGAGCAACAAGCAGAAAACCGCCATGGGACACAGAAGCACCATGCTGATCCTCAGCGTTTCGCGAAAGGTGGACTGCTCTTCCTCATGATCCTTGCGGGCGACGGCCCGGGACAGAGCCGGAAGGGCGGCTGTTCCGACGCTTCCCCCCAGCAATTCGGCAAGTGAGCCCTGAATCTTGAAGCCGTAGTTCAAAGCCGTGAGGGTCCCCGGTGGGAGGAAGGAGGCGATGATGCGCTCCACCACCACCACCCCCTGCCAGGCCACGGCGGCCGTCAGTTGTGCCGTACCGGCTCCGCGCAGGTTGCGAAACGATTCGCCACTCGCTCGCAGCGTCAAGGTGTAGCGCACCGGGAAAATTACACATACCGGAATACCCAAAATCAGCAGTTGGAGCAGGTATCCACCCATGTATCCGATCACGATGCTGTAGGCGCCGTAGCGGTGGAAGCCCAGAACGATAACCACGATGGAGGTGACGTTGCGAATGAACCCGGACGCCGTCGAAAGCGCGAAATAATGCCGGCTGAGAAGAAACGACCGCAGCACTTCCCCTATTCCCGCCGGAACGATGATGAGGAAGAGCCAACGCGAAAGCTGCGTGGCGACGGCGTCTTCCTGGTGAGAGAACCCCGGAGCGATGCCGTGAGTAATCCAGGGCGAGGCCACCACGCCCACAAGTGCGATCATACCTAACCCGAGGAAAAGAATATTGGTGACATAGCTGAAACCTCGCCAAACCTCGCTCTTGTCCTGACTTGAATCCAGCGAAGCGAAGAACGGCACCAGCGAAAACTGGCCCGTCGCCGTAAGCAAGTTGGTGATGATGTACGGAATCGTGTAGGCGACGTAAAACGTGTCGGAACGGACAGAAAGCCCGAGATTGGCCGCAATGCTGGTCTCGACGAGGATCCCGGTCAACCCGCCCAACAGGTTAAAAAACGCCACAATGGCCGAACTTCGTAACATCTGCTGCTTAGGATTCATTTTCAGAGACAGTGTATCTTCGAACAGCTTAATACCTTTAGGAATAGTTGCGACCCTTTGGAAAGCATCAGGGTCACACGTTCGTGTCGCCGGATTTCTCCGTCGGAAGTGAAACCCGTTCGGCTATAAACGGGGTCGAGGTGACGAAGAGAAACGCCATGAGGACCGGCGAGGTGCCGAAGTTGAATTCGAAGCAGCCCTCGGCCAGGAATGCTACCCAGGCGGCTAGAGACGCGTCGGCGATCCACCGTTGCGCGGAAAGCCGCCGTCGAAGCTTCCAAGTGTACCAGCCCAGGGCCGTCATGAGCCACACCCACGCGGCCAGACAGGGCAATCCTCGCTCAGCGCCGAACTGAAGATAATCATTGTGAAAATGGCTGTGATAACCAACCTCGGGAGTTTTCCCCCGCGGTAGGTAGAGGTCGTAAACTTCCTCAATGTTGTTGGGTCCCACTCCCACCCAGGGGTGGGCCCGAATCATTCTTACTGCAACACGCCACATCTCGAGGCGGATGGATAGTGCAGGTTCCTGAGTGGGATGCATCGCCAGGTGGAGCCGCTCCCGGATCAGCGACGGCGCGCCCACATAGCCCAATGCCAGAAGGATCGGCAAAGCCCAGAGCCACTTCGGTCTCCATCGAGCAAGAAGGTAAATCCCTCCGAGGAAACAGCCTAACCACACTCCGCGCGTAAAGTTCAAAACAATGGAAACGGCCACCAGCGCGAGTACGATCCACCAGAGAAGTGAAACTGGAAACTCGAAACTCGAAGTTCGGTGATCAGTTTCCGAATCTCTAGTTTCCAGTCTCGATTTTCGACCTTTGGAGAGTAGCAAAAATCCCAATAGAAATGCGAACACCAGCATCTGCTGCCCGCCAAAGTGCATCCAGTGTCCCATGAACCCATGGATGCGGGTAGAAGTCAGCATATGGTAGAGCTGGCCGGGGTGCTGAGCCCGAAGATCGCGGTATTGGATGACGAATTGGACGATGCCAACGAGGCTGGTCAAGAGGGATACAAAGAATACGCCTTGCAAGAGACGTCGCAAGTGCTGCGCACTGACCACCAGGTTTATCGCCAACAACCAGATGAGAAACAAAACGAGTTTTCGAATAGCAAACCCGCCCGCGGTGGGGTTCGCCGCAAAGAAAACCGAAACCACTGACCCTACACAAAAGAGCGCGAGGGGAAGTTTGACGGGCAGGAAAAGGACTCGCGGCCGGGCGCGCAGGAGGTGAATCACAAAAAGGACGCCGGCGCCCGCCATGAATGCTTGAGAAGCGGCAATGGATATCTGAAACGTCCAAACAAAGAGAGTAAAGAGAACTGCCGCCCCTCGAACTAACGCGGGTCGTGGCAGTTCGCCGCATGTGCGTTGCAGGATGTTCTCGACGCTTATCACAGAGACCTTGAGACTGTATTGGAATCGCGGAAGGAATTCAAGGGCAGGTGCGGAACCCTAATCCGCCGATAAGGGAGGCGGGTTTGGGATTTTGGGTAACTCCACAGGGAATCGGGGCTGAGGGAAGCGCGTTCGAAGGGATGGGCGGGGCAATTACGGCGGGAGGAGAAGGTGCGAGGCCCCCGCAGGTTGTGGGGTGCGAAGAAAGAAGACACTCCGGCGGGAGTTTGGAAAAGGGTTTTTACCGATCCGCGGATCAGCTTGAGATTTTGGTGCCGGTCGGTTCAAGGGATCACGGGCAGCAAGCGCAGGCCCTCCCGATAGGCCGCCGTCCACTTGCCCAGAGCGGCCACGCGCAGGATCAGGCTTCGGGCATGATGAACCAGCCGCCCCGGCATATTGAAGAGCAGGAAGCGCAAGCGCTTGGGGCGCGCCGTCAGCAGTTCGGCGGGCAAGGCCAGCCGCTTCAGCG
>JBKQVI010000180.1:0-37037 GCA_052139985.1 Terriglobia bacterium | reverse complement strand
ACATGGTGGCGCCAGCCCCGCAGGGTAGATCACGAGTCGATCAGAAGTACAGCTTCATCCCAAGCTGAACTTGCCGAGCCTGGTTCGACTGAGAAGAGATGAGTCCAAACTCCGGGCTTCCGAACGTGGTGTTCGGCGCGGCGAATCTCGGAGTATTGAAGCCATTGACGGTCTCAATGCGAAATTGCAAAGATGAACCCTCGCGCATTTGACCCAAGGGGAAATTCTTGTACAGCGCGAGGTTGGCATTGAAGGTAGTCGGCCCGTAGACGCCCGACATCACGGAAGGTCCGGTGCCCAGTGAATACGGAGCGGGCGCCGACAGGACCTGGTTTTCGTTGCTGAAATAATTGTTGATCCAGGCGTTGGTTGAGCCGCCCGTTTTCTGCAACTTTCCGGTCAAGTTGGGCTGCTGACAGCCGTAACTGGGAAGCGGTGTCCCGCAGGAAAGCGAGCTCAAGGGGAGAGGCTGGCCGCTGGTCAAAACCCAGATGCCGGTCGTTTCCCAGCCGCCCAGGACCGCATTGGCATACCGATTCAAGTTTGTGCCCCAATGCATACTCCGGCCGTAAGGCAGATGAAAGACGTAGCTGAGGTTCAGCACCTGGGGCATATTGAATTCGGAAACAGCATAGGGTAGTTTCCGCGTGTTATTGGGATCCTCGAGGCGAGTGAAACCGCCGATCCAACAGACGTTGTCCCCGTTGCAAGACGTGTCGTCGAGCGACTTGGACCACGTGTAGTTGACCAGGAATTGCAAACCGTGCGAGAGGCGTTTCTCCACGCGGATTTGCAAGGCGTTGTAGTTGGCGTTGGACCAGGGAGGCTCGACGAAGCCCTCACCGCAAAATTGAGGGTTTTGCCATTGGAGACTCGCCGCCTCCACCTGAGGCCCGGAAAGACAACTGGCAGGATTGGTGACGATCCCATAAAACGGGTTGTTGACGTAGCTCGTGAGCGCGGTCAGTTGCTGGGGACTCGCCGATTCGACCCAGGAGCCCAGGTATTGGAGGCTGGTGAAGCCACCGTACAGCAGGTGGGTACCCTTCTGGCCGGCATAGTTGACATCGAGCAGAATATTGCCGGGAAGCGTACGCTGAATGCCGAAATTCCAGGTTTGCAGATAGGGCTGGTTGTCCCAACCTTTGGCGTCTACCCCGCCCGACACACTCAGGCCAACATTGGTGAGTGCCCCGAGCGAACTGCCGGTGGGCTGATCGAGCCCGGTCGGCCAGGGATTGGAGAGGGTATTCCCCGGCGTGGCGCCGTTGTTCTGGTACGTCGAAAACCACGGAGTCGTCGGCGTGAACCCATCCTGACTCCCAATCGAATCGGGGGTGGCCGCTCCGAACTGGTAATAACTGAAGAAGACTGCGGCACCCGCCCGCACCACCGTCTTGTCATTCAACTGGTAAGCGATCCCCAAGCGCGGTTGGAAGCCCTTATCGTAGCGATCCGGGACCATGCCCCGGTTCGAGGAGGTGGGGAACTGATCCCCCCCCGTCAGCGTCATCCCCGGAACCTGGAGCGGTGAGGGAATATTGGGATTGAAATAGTCGAGCCGATTCCAGCGATCCGTGGCCGGCAATTCCAAGTCGTAGCGCAAGCCATAATTCACGGTCAGCTTGTCCAGGGTGCGCCACTTGTCCTGGATATAGCCGCTGTAAGTATGCTGGGTGAGGGCCTGGTGGATAAAGAAACTATATTGCCCATTTTGCCCTCCCTGCGCGTTGGTGCCCGTGAGGAAGGTGGCCATCGCATCTCCCCCGCCCGCCGAGGGATACTGCGACGTGCCGTATTCGCCGAAGTCAAAGTTCCCACTGATGTAGCTGGGGTCCCAGTTATTCTGCATGTAAGTACGGCTCTCCACCCCGAATTTGATATCGTGGTGGCCCTTAACCCAGTCCAAGCTGCCCACGATATCGTGATCCATCCGGTGCGAATTGCCCGCGGTCCACCCATCCTGGCCTATCGAGCTGTTGGAGGTCGCCGAAGCGTACGGGGCCCCGATCGAGATGTCCGGGGTTCCACTTACATAACCACCGGATCCCATGTAGGAAGGAAAGCCGATATCCGATACGAAATTGTAGTTGGGGAAGTCGGCCATCACCCCGCCGGGAGTAAACCAGAAGCGGCTGAAACCGTAGCTCAGGCTCAGCAGTTTATTGGGACCAAAGTTGTGCGTGCCCCGCAACTGGATGTCATATCCCCCCGTGGGATTGGGACCGGAAGTGCAAGGGTCCCAGGCATTATTCCAGCAAAGCGGCACGACACCGTAGCTCCGATCCATCGTAAAGCGCCCCGAGACTTGGGTGCGATCGCCGAAGCGACGATCGATCTTGAGGTCGCCCGCATTCCCAGAGCTGGGGGAACTCCCGCTCAGCAGGAAATTGAAGTACGGATTGTAGCCCGATCCCAGGTTGTAATTGGGCATTCCATAATAACCCATGATTTTCTGGGCCTGGGGATTGATCAGATTGCCGGGCGTGGCAGCGGGCTGGAAAGCCGTACCCGCCAGGAGGGGACTGCCCGGGCTCTGATAGGCGGTCAAGTTGTTAAACGGTATGAAGGCGCCGCGGACCGGGCCCTCGTATTGCGAACTGTAAACGCCCGAATACGGGTCCCAGAGCTGCCCATTCGGATCGGAGCACAGGCCCTGGGCATTGAACGTCCCGTCGGGCGCCGGGCCATTGGGCCCGTCACCGCCGCAGAGCTCGCCGAAATTGCCGGCCCGCTCCGCCGCGCTCGGTACGCCCGCGTTGTCCACGATTGGCGTCGAGTTGCGGCTTCCTTCGAAGTCCATAAAGAAGAACGTCTTGTTCTTCTGAATCGGTCCGCCAAAGGTTGCGCCGAAATCGTTCCAGTGCACCGTGGGTGTGGGATCCCCTGCCTCGTTGGAGAAAAAGCTGTTCGCGTTGAGCTTGGTGTTGCGCACAAACTCGTAAACGGTCCCATGGAAGCGGTTGGTGCCCGACCGCATGACCATGTTCACGACCGTCGAACCGCTGTAGCCTTGTTCGGCGGTGAAATTGTTCTGCGCGACTTTGAACTCTTCGATGGCATCGATAGAAGGAATGTAGTTAATCTGCCGGATTTCGAAATCGGGGCTGCTCTCCGACATGCCGTCCAGCACCACATCCATCTGGTCATAGCGCATGCCGTTGGAGATAACGCTCATTCCGTTATCGTTGGCGGCGCTCGATCCGGGAGCGGGAACCACGCCGGGAGCGAGTTCGATCAACTGCGTCGCATCGCGCCCCACCAAGGGCAGCTCGAGCATGAAGGTTTGATTCACGACCTGTCCTAGCGTCGCGTCCTGACTCTGGAGAAGGGGTGCGACACCGGTGACTTCCACCGTCTGGACCGTCGCTCCTACCTGCAACGTCACGTCTTGGCGGGCATTTTGCTGGACCACCAGGACGATGCCTGTCTGCTCGTAGGTCTTAAACCCTTGCGATTGGACCGTTAAGCGATAGGTGCTCGGCTCCAGGTTGCGGACCACGTACTCCCCGGTAACATCGGTGGTCGCTTTGTACGTAAAGCCGTTGGCGGTATTGGTCAGAACGACGTTCGCTCCGGGAACCAGCGCCCCCGACGGGTCTTTTACCGCCCCCACCACGCTGGCCGTAAAATTCTGCGCCCGAAGAGGCAGGACGACTAAAACGAAGACGCAACAGAGCAGCATCGCTGCGCCTCTTAGCAGGTTCAGATCAAGCGCCCATGACCTTCCTGGGTGTCCTGGCGCTAAAACAAGCGACCCCAATCTGCTTTCAGATGAAGTTTGCGAAACCTGTAGGTTGTAGTGCCCCCCAGCCTCGATTGGGTTCTTAACCATATGATGCCTCCTTTTATATAGCCTCCTCAAATCAACGTATCGGTTTAGACTTTGTACCCGCCAGGTCCTTTTCATGCAGGACCAGGTGCGACGAAAACGCAGGATTCATGAGCAGTCGAGCGCAGAAGAGTGTGTGGATCATTTTGCTGAAATCATGACTCTGCATCAGACGATTTAGCAAGCGCTTGCAAAGAGTGCCCGAACATTTGCCACGTGTCAAGAGAAATCTCGTGCCCTACAGGCAGTATTCCGCTCTCGGCCGAGCCATACAGAGCGACATAAATGATTGCGCATTCGAACGTAGCGCCGGGCTTGAGCCCGGCATGCCGCCCTCAAGGGCGGCGCTACAATTAATGTCACACGGTATAAATCGAAGCTCAGGGCTAGGTTTTTCGGCAGCTTTAATGCAAACGATTGCATCATCTGCCGAAGGATCGTGAGCACGAGCGGCAGAGCGATCGTCACGCGGCAAAACCACCCTACGATATCGGCCGCCCAAAGAGACTGAATACGCCTGCTGCTACCTCGATAGAGGGGGGAAGGCCAACACGGCATAGGGCGACGGCCGCCGCGCGGCGGCGAAAAAATTCATCGACCCTCTTGAGCAAAGGGGTGGACTTGTAGTAGAAATAAAGCTTCAGACGAATGGCAGCGAAACCGACGAAGCGCATTCCGACTTTTGACCCCACGGCTCTCCTGGGGAGAGTCAACGGCGGCAGAAGTGTCCTCTCGTTCCAGCGTAGGCAAGCGATTTTTTCGCAGGGCGACGCGGCGGACGCGGTGTTCTATCTTCAGAGGGGCGCCGTGAAGCTGACCGTGGTTTCCAAACAGGGGAAGGAAGCGGTGGTGGGGATTGTCGGCCCCGATATGTTTTTTGGTGAAGGCTGCCTGGCCGGGCAGACCGTTCGTATGTCTACAGCCTCGGCGAGCGAAGATTCCACCGTCCTTCGTTTCGAAAAACAGGCCATGATCCGGCTGCTGCACGCCGACCCAAAATTCGCGGAGATCTTCACGGCCTACCTGCTCTCCCGCAATATTCGCTTTGAAGAGGACCTGGTCGATCAATTGTTCAACTCCAGTGAAAAACGGCTGGCTCGGATTCTGCTCCTGCTTGCGCACTTCGGCAAAGAAGGTAACCACGAAAAGGTGGTCCCGAAAATCAGCCAGGAAATACTAGCGGGAATGGTCGGGACGACCCGCTCACGGGTCAGCCACTTCATGAATAAATTCCGCAAGCTTGGATTCATCCATTATAACGGCGGCTTGCAGGTTCACAGTTCCCTCCTCAATGTGGTTCTGCACGATTAGATAGAGCGCCCTCCTCGCGAATCGGTCCGGGTAAAACGAGCCCGCGGCGAGTCTCACCAACTAATTGAATTGTGGGTAGTGCCCTAATTTGGATGTAGCGCCGCCCATTGCGGCCGCACATGCCGGGCTCAAACCCGGCGCTACACTCGATAATAGGACACTACCGAAATGTGAGCAATATTGACCAGACATCCCTGTCTCCCGGCGATAGTGTGCGATGGGGCAGGATTCCGGCATGTCGCCGATTTTCTAAGGGATCATCCGGGCGGTGCAATGGCCAGGCCGAATGCAGCGTGCACCATCGTCGAGCCCGTCGGCTTTCACAGACCTGCCCTGCCCTGTAAATCTGCGCATCGAGGCACTTTATAAATGAATATTCTTCTCTACAACCCGGACAACGAAATCACCAACAACTTCATGCCGCATCTTTGGATGTTTCTCCTGAAGTCGCTCACGCCACCGCAACACAAAGTATTTCTCATCGATGGCAACGCGCGGCGCATGACCAAGGAGGAACTGATCGAGTACATCCGGGAAAATCACATCGGCCTGGTGGGGATTGGCGCCATGACCCGCATGATCCGCAAGGCTTACCAGATGGCCGACGCGGTGCGCGCGGCGGGGGTTCCGGTGGTGATGGGAGGTCCGCACGTCACCGAGGTTCCCGACGAACCGCTGGGACGCGACGGTGAACCGCGCCACGCCGACGCCATCGCTTTAGGGGAAGCCGACCAGACCTGGCCCACGATCGTTGCCGATGCGGAGCGCGGAGCGCTGAAAGAAATCTATGCCCCGGTGAATACCGACGGCAAAGAGGTGAAGCCCACCCTGGACGACTACCCCGTGATTCCCTGGGACCGCATGGACCTCGATCAGTTCAACCTGATCAAGCACTTCCCCAAGATGGCGCGCCGCATGTTGTCGATGGTCGGCATGACCTGGCAGAGCTTTCACATGATTCCGATTGAGTCCGGCCGCGGCTGTCCCTACGGCTGCGAGTTCTGCACCGTGACGGGCTTTTTCGGGGACTCCATCCGGTTTCGCTCGAATGAAAGCGTGGTCGATGAGCTGCTGATGCTGAAAGCGCTGGAGAAGCGGCAGAAAGGCAAGATCGCCGTGTTCTTTATCGACGACAACTTTGCCATCAATCCCCGGCGCACCAAGTCCTTGCTGCGCGAGATCATCGCGCGCGGCGCCCAGGTGCCATGGACCGCGCAAATCAGCATGAACCTGCTGCGTGACGAAGAATTGGTCTCGCTGATTGCCCAAAGCGGCGGCAAGTGGATTTTCATGGGCCTCGAATCCATTGACCCCGAGAATCTCAAAAGCGTCAGCAAAGGATTCAACAAGCCGGACGAATATCCGGCGGTTCTGGAGCGTCTCGCTCGCCACAATCTGTACGCTATTACCTCGTTCATTTTTGGGATGGATAGCGACCGTACGGGCGTGGCCCAGCGCACCCTGGAGGCCATTCGATCTTGGCCGCCCGGGCTTCCGGTATTCGGTTTGTTGACTCCCTACCCGGCAACGCCGCTCTATGATCGTTTAGCAGCGGCCGGGCGGCTCACTCGGCCCAAACATTGGCTGGAGTTCAAGCCGTTCACCATGGCCTTCAAACCCTTGGGGATTACCGTTGACCAAGCCCAGGACGAGATTCGCCAGGCGTGGACCTCAGCCTACAGTCCCGAGACCATCACCGGCGCCATGGAGTTGTTGGCCTCAAAGTCACTCCCTGACCGCTTGATTCACCTGCTCTGCCGTTTGGCCTTCCGGGGAATTTATTTCCCCCAGATGAAGCGGCG
The DNA here is from genome assembly GCA_052139985.1 of Terriglobia bacterium. Taxonomy (GTDB): domain Bacteria; phylum Acidobacteriota; class Terriglobia; order UBA7540; family UBA7540; genus Bog-366. The sequence continues at coordinate 30,092 of JBKQVI010000180.1, read as the reverse complement.
GGATTGGGTGCATGTCCTTTTTGAAAACCGCGCCCCCATTCTCCAACTCCTCGCCCAGGCGCTACAACTGAAACTCAAGCCCAAACCGCGGAAGGTGTACACCCTCGAACCCCAGGAATCCGCCGAACCGAGCGCGTAAGCGCCCACGAAGCTACGCCTGGCCAAGCACGCTGTGGTCTCTGAGCCCTAAAGAGGCGGTCAAACGAGGCCCGGGTTTTTGAGCGCCACAGGGGCAAAATAACGAAGCCCAGGCTGACGGTCCATAAGCGCTAACTTACCGACTTCAAGCGCTCGGCAGCCCGCGCCGCGGGCGCTGTCATTTACCCCGTGGCGAGCCAGCGGGGGGAAACAGCGGCCTGGCCAAAGGTTTTGAGCCCCGGCAGGGGTGATGTCCGATGGGCTTTCTGACGTCGGCCACCCCATTTCGGATGCGAATACCCAGACGTCGCCCCTGACGGGGCTGACAAAGTTCCGATACGGTCCCCTTCCCACGGCTGGCTCGCCGTGGGCTAATGGACCACGCCGCTGCCGCGGCTTCGAATAAGGCCGCGGTGCTCAAGTTAGCGCTTATGGGCCAACGGCCTGGGTCAACGGAACACCCATCAACCATCGAGCCCTGAGAGGGCGACCGACCCAATCCCCCAAACCAACCTTCACCACGGAGGCACTGAGGAAAACCGGCGGGTTCTCCGCCCCACAGGCTGCCAGGCTGGACGGGCTCCTCTCCTGATTCAGGAGGGGGACGGCGCGTTCGCGCCGGGGGTAGTTACTGGACCCTATTTCCCAATCCCTAATCCCTAGTGGAAGGCGGCGGACGCTATGAAGTTGGTGAATCCGAAATATGGCGTCCCGGATTCCGGTCCCGGTTTCCCTGGATCCTGAATCCCAGATCCTGCCCGCTGGCTGTCGGCTGTGAGCGTGTAGCGCAGACCCCCGCAGTTGCGGTCTGCGGCTGTTGCGCACCGAAGGCCACGTGTCGAGGCGAGCGAACGTGATTGCGGCGTGCAGTACCGAAGGGACGCGGACCACAAATTCGGTGGTCCGCGGGATGGCGCAGACATCGTTTGCTTATGACTGCTCTATAAATTCATGGGTGGCGCATACATTGCCGTGTATGTATGCGCCCGGAGGGGGGCCGCGACCGGGAGCAGCGGGCGATCAGCGCAGCGGATCCATCGCCAGGATGGAGCTATCCTCAGGGTAATAGTACCTCCAACTCGACCACGGCCAGTCGCCGGGGTGGGCCACCAAACCGTGTGTCACGGGATTATTGTGCGTGTCGTCGATCTTTTCGTTCTGCTTTTTGTCACTCCAGATATTCATATCGTATCCGCGTCGGTTCCAATGAAGCGGTCAGAGTCAAAAATGCGCGCCCGCCGATAAATGTTCTCGGTCAGGTCGTGATAGTGATTCTCTCCGTAGAAATGCCTCAGGCGTGGCATCGGCGGAGTTTACCGCCAGGGGGGGAAGCGTCGCATACATAAAATTCAATGTGTGCGCCACCCCATCATTGTTTGGTTTCCCCGCAACTCGCGATCACCTTGACGGTCAGTCGCCTACCGCTTCTCTGGCCCACGGTGGAATGTTCTTGCACTCGGTCCAGTGGGAAACCTCAGTAGAGATCGAGGAACCCCTCATCCGCTTCGTACCTCAGCACCTTCTCCCCTGGGGAGAAGGTCGGTAGTTCAACCAGCCTCTCCAACGAGAGAGGGTGCCCCGACAAGTCGGGACGGATGAGGGGCCACTTTGGCGGCCAACAAGCACCGAGCCGTAACACCGCGTCTGCGCGCGGACTACTCTGCTTGGCCCTTATCCCGAATCCCGAATTCCTAACCCCTAATCCCAAGCCCCTGGTCCCAAACCGCGTGCCCCATATCCCGTGCCCCCTGCCCCTAGCCCCTTATCCCTCCACTTGCGCCTACGCCAAGCCTTGCTTCATAATGAGCACGTCGCTTAGTGTTGCGAGGTATATCCCTTGGCCGAAGATCAACCCTTTTCGCTTACAGACTCGATTCAGGAGGCCCGCCAGCGCGTAACATTGGAGCTTCGCGCCCAGGCCGAGCAAATCCAGAAACTCAATCGGGAATTGACGGCATTGCAGCAGCTTCACGAACGCACCGAGCGGGAAGCCTCCCAGCAATGGGATGAGGTGACGCGCGTGGCCACGCTTGCCGCCGAGGAACAGATTTCGGCGAAGACGGAGCTCGAAAACGTCTTGGGGGCGGTCCGTGCCCTGACGACCTCCACGATTCCCGAGCAGGTGTTTGAGGCGCTCACGGAGCAAGCCGCGCGATGGGGCGTGCGCGCCGCGATTTTCGATGTGCGCGGCAAGTCCGCCTGGGGGGCCGCCGCCCGCGGTTTCGGAACTAGCCTCCCGGAAAAGGCCTTGCGTGCGCTGATCGTTCCGCTCAATCAGGACAATCCCTTCCGGCAAGTCATCGAAACGGCCGGGGCCGTGGACGCCAGCGCCGATGCGCTGAAGAGAAACCGCAACGTGTTGGACAAGCTAAATCCCGCTCCTCATGCGCCCATACTCTTACTCCCTGTCCGTTCGGCCGGCACGGTTGCGGCAATCTTCTATGCTGACGCTGGGGATAGCGGCAACTCGCTGCCTGTTGATGCCCTGAAGATTCTGGCAGAATTTGCCGGCGCCCAGGTCGATCGCCTGATTGCACTGAGCGGCGGCTTTTCCAGTGACCCCGTGAACGAAGAAGCCATCCAGGCCGAACCACCCAAGGCGCCGGTTGAAGAACCGCCGGCAAACGTTGCTGTTGAGGAAGCCGCGCCTGCGGAGCCGCCCGAAGCGGAACCCGCGTTTGTGGAACCTCCCGCTGAGGAGCGTGCATATGGCGAAGCTCTCGTTGAAACACCGGTAGCTGCGGAGTCTCTTAACCCAGAACCGGCGATGCATCAGCCTGTCGTCGAACCGCCGGTCAGGGTAGAGGTATCTGCCGAGGATCACGCAAAGATCGAAGCCGTTGCACCTTCAGTGTCGAAGGCGGAACCCGCTGAGTTGCCAGTCCAAGTGGCCCTCGGCACGGCTGCGGCCGTTGCCCCGGCGTTCGAAGGTGCACCCACTCCTCTGGTAGCCGAGCCGCCGGTGCGGGAAGATTCTCCATCGCCGACCCGAGAATACCTTGCCCCCGCAATCGGTCGAGAGAGCGCAATGCCTCCCACTGCGCCAGCTCCGCCTCATGTTGATATTTCGGAACTCAGTGAAGCCGACCAGAAGTTGCACAAGGATGCCAAGCGATTTGCCAAACTCCTGGTGTCGGAAATCGAGTTGTACAACAAAGCCGAGGTGGCCGACGGGCGCAAGCACGGCGACTTGTATAAGCGGCTTAAGACCGATATCGACCGCAGCCGCCAGACCTTTGAGAAGCGCTTTGGCAAAACCTTGAGCAAAGAGTTCGCCTACTTTCATGATGAGCTGGTGAGAACCCTGGCGGCGAACGATTCTTCGGTCCTGGGACCGGAATATCCAGGGCCTGCCGAGTGAACCTTCTTCGCAAACCTTTGGTTCGAATCCTCTGCCTCTGGATAGGCTTGGCAGTAATGCAGGCGCCGGCGCGCGCGGCGGACTTGCTCCCCGCGAGTCTCCGTTCGCTGGCGGCCGGCGCTACTTCGCCCGAAAGCTGGGCGCGCTTGCGCAGCTATGCGCAATCACAGAAAAGCGCCGAGTGGAGCGGATGGGCCTATTTCCTGGCCGGTTATCAGGAGTTTGAGGGCCAACGCTACTCCGAGGCTGCTCAGGATTTAGGGCAGGCGGCGCAGAGCGGATTCTCCCTGGCGGATTACGCCGCGTTCTATCAAGCTTCGGCGCTCGGTCAGTCCAAACTGCCGCAGCAGGCCGCCGCTACGCTCCAGGATTTCGCCGTACGTTTCCCTCGCAGCCGCTTGCGATTCAAAGCGCTCGAATTCCGCGCCAATGCCTTAATGGAAGCGCAACAACCCCAGCAGGCCGTTGATGCGCTGGTGGCCAATCCGGAAACGCGCAAACAGCCTGCTCTCGACCTGCTGCTGGCGCAGGCATTGTTGCAGGCCCATCAACCGGCCGATGCTGCCGTCGAATTCCAGAATGTGTACTACAACTTCCCGCTGTCCGCGCCGGCCAACGCCGCCTCCGAGTCTCTTCCTGCGTTGCGCGAGCAATTGGGCATCGCCTATCGAGACCCGGACGTCGGACTCAGAAGGACGCGAGCGGAGACGCTTGCCAAGGCTGGGCGGTATGACGATGCCCTGAAGGAATTCGGGGCGTTGCAAAAAGATGAGCCCACCAGCGCCATGCTGCCCTATTGGCAGTTGGGGCAGGCGAAGTGCTTCCTGCACCTGCGCCGAGGCGCCGATGCCTTGCAGGCGTTGGCCACTCCTTATGCCCCGCCCGACCTGGAAGCCCAGCGGTTAGCCCTGCTGGTGCAGGCGCACGCGCAGCAGTCGGATGCCGCGGCCGTCACCCAGGACCTCGCGCAACTGGAAGCCACTTATGCTCTCTACCCCGCCTACGCCGACGCGCTTTCGGCAGCGGGGATGTTCTATTACCGCCAGCTCAATTGGCAGGAAGCGGCGCGCGAATATCGCCGCCTGCTGGATTTGTTTCCACAGAGCGACCACCTGCGCGAGGATAGCTGGCGGCTCGCCTGGTGTGACTACCTTTTGGGCGATCCCAAAACTTCGGACATGATCAACTGGTATTTGAGGAAGTTCCCGGATTCCGCTCGCGCTCCGTCAGCGCTGTATTGGTTGGGGCGGATACAGGAGGATCAAGGGTCGGCGGCGGAGGCGCGAGCTCTCTACGAGCTGTTGCAAAAGAGGTTTGTGCATGCCTATTACGCCACGCAGGCCGCGCCGCGACTAGCTGCCTTGCGCTCGAAGCCGGCGAGCCCCGCTCAGAACGACCCCGCCGCCACTCCCTTGGCTTCCGCGCTCGTCCCGGTGCTGCCGGCGCCGGTGATTCCGCAAGGTCTCGCGTGCGTTGCCATCACACCCACCGATGCCGCCCGTCCGGCGTTGGTCCTTCGGGCCTTGAACTTAAAAAGTCTGGAAGAAGATTTCGTGAAGGCCGCCGTCGCCGGTGACAATCCGCCGCCGGAACTGCGCTTGTTACTGGCTGAGATCTATCGCGAACAGAACAATGCGGCAAGCGCACTGTTCTCCGCACTCCGAGCCGCGCCGGCCTATCCGCAAGTGGAATTCTCCGATTTGCCGGAAGAAGTTTGGGGGCTCCTCTATCCCCGGGCATATCGGAGCCTCATCGTGAGCCAGGCCCGGCTGCACCACCTTGATCCTTATTTGGTGATGGGGCTGATCCGGCAGGAATCGGCGTTCAATCCGCTTGCCCTGTCAATTTCCAACGCTCGCGGCCTGATGCAGGTGCTGCCGGAAACGGCGGCCCACAGCAGCCGCCCGTCGCGTACGCGCCTTGCAGGCCGGCGGCTCTACAATCCCACGTACAACGTGCGCGTGGGTTGCGCGTATCTCGCCGGTCTGATGAAAGACTTTGACAACCGGCCGGAACTCGCTATGGCCGCGTATCACGCCGGGGATTTCCGCGTTAAGGATTGGCTCAGCAAATCTGCTTCGCGCGATCCGGACAAGTTCCTCGAGAGCATTCCCATTGCCTCCACGCGCACCTATGTGGAGGCGGTGTTGCGCGACGCGGAGGTCTTCCGCCAGCTTTCGCGCGGCTCGCCCCACTTTGCCACGTGCCCGCAGGCGCGGCCTTCGGCGGCACGCGCTACCGGCGCCGCACACGGGACCACCAAGCCGACTGCGACGCCGTCGCGGCACGCTCCCGCCCACTGAGGCAAGCCTGTCCGGAGCGTGGGCGATCGGTCGGCTGCTGCCCAGCGGGTCTGCCGCCTGCGGGTCGGACCGGTGCCGCTCACCAACCGGGAATGAATCTGTGCGAAGCACCTTGGAGTGCGGCGGCTCGACGCCGCCTTGGATTGACATACGGAGTAAGATCCGAGCCCGCCCCGCCTTCTCTTCAGCCGAGGAGCAAGACGAAGGCGGCGTCGAGCCGCCGCACTCCGAGGTGCTTCGCACAGACGTTCCCATGCGAGCAGCCGTAGTTGACAGGTCGGCGCGGAAGAGCCGCGGACCTGCTAATCAGGTCCGCGCTACATTCTTGAGGTGGTGGCATGACTGAGAACATCATTGGTTTTACCGCAGACCCCGGCCGCCGTTCGCCGATTTCCCAGAAAGCCCAAAAGTTCACCGAGTCGGTGATTCGTGAAATGACGCGGCTGGCTCTTCAGTACAACGCCGTGAATCTCGCCCAGGGGTTCCCGGATTTCCCTGCTCCGGAGGCGGTTAAGGAAGCCGCGGTGCAAGCCATCCGCGCCGATATCAACCAATATGAAATTACCTGGGGAGCGCGCGAATTCCGCCACGCCGTCGCCGCGCGCTTTCACCACGATACAGGCCTCGAAATCGATCCCGAGCGCGAAATGACGGTCTGCTGTGGCGCCACGGAAACCATGATCGCTTCCCTGTTGGCCATCATCGATCCCGGCGATGAGGTGGTGGTCTTCGAGCCCTTCTACGAAAACTACGGTCCGGACGCGATTATTTGCGGCGCGGCCACCCGGCACGTGCGGCTCCATCCGCCGGATTGGACCTTCGACCCGCAGGAACTCGCCGCCGCTTTCACCGGCCGCACGCGCGCCGTGATTCTGAACACTCCCAACAATCCCACGGGAAAGGTCTTTAGTGGCGACGAACTTGAAATGATTGCCGAGCAGTGCCGGCGAACGAATGCCTACGCCATCACGGACGAGATTTATCAATATCTGGTTTATGATGGGTTCCAGCACATTTCGCTCGCGACTCTTCCCGGCATGAGGGAACGCACGATCACCATCAACGCCATGTCAAAAACCTACAGCGTTACCGGCTGGCGTGTGGGTTACGCGATTGCGCCGCCGGAGGTCACCAACGCTATTCGCAAGATGCACGACTTCCTCACAGTGGGGGCAGCGGCGCCCTTGCAGCAAGCAGGCGCGACTGCCCTGCGTTTTCCCGAATCCTACTACCAGCAGCTTTGCGAAGAGTACCAGGCGCGTCGTGACCGCATGTTGTCAGGGTTGGAGCAGGCCGGGTTCCGCTGCTTCCGGCCGCATGGGGCCTATTACATCATGGCCGATATTTCCGCTTTCGGTTTTCCCAATGACGTGGATTTTGTGCGCTATCTGGTGAAGGAAATCGGCGTGAGCGCAGTTCCCGGCAGCAGCTTCTACCGCGATCCCACCGCCGGAGCGCAGCAGGTGCGATTCACCTACTGCAAGAAGGACGCAACGCTGGATGAAGCACTGCGGAGATTGGGGAAGCTGGGGCTGAAGGATAAAGGGTGAAGTATGAAGGGTGAACGCGATTTTGAACTCTTACTCCCACAGCCGTTAAGATAACGGTTCGGGACGCCCGACAGCCCGCGGAGCGGGTGTCGTCATTTGGCTCACGGCGAGCCAGCCGTGGGAAAGAACGTAGCAAAAAGACTACTGAGCCCCGCCAGGGGCGACATCAGGTCATGGTTCGAACGAAGGCCGCGACATCGCGCGCGGTGCTTGCCAGACGATGGCCCGGATCGCCCCTACCGGGGCTGACGAATTAAGTCTGCCGTTCGCATCCCACGGCTGGCTCGCCATGGGCTACAGGATGCCACCCGCTTCGCGGGCTTTCAGGGCCCTCCTAACCCCCATTTTAACGCCTATGCCCCTCACCCCTTACCTTTAGGACACCTCGTGCAATGCTCGACCCTAATCCCGAACCCCTGACCCCTGCTTTTCTCACATCGGCAACTCGAAATGCGGTGAGAAATTCGACACCGCGTAGTTCACCAGGGCGTCGATCAGGTAGGTCGCGTAGGGGTCGGAGTTATAGGTTGTGGCGAGGGAAAACGTACAGACCAAGAGCTTGCCCTTGCCGGCCTTGGCTTGTACCAGGACTCCCACATTGTTGTGGATCCAGCCGTAAAACATTCCCGCCAGCACATCATTGAAATTGTTTGGTGGGATTCCTGTGATGACAGCCGAGGGGGTCACGGTTTGAGTTTCAAACCCGCCCAGCGTATCGAATCCAATTTCAGTGAACGGCGGCTTGTCCTTCCGCAGCCAGAGAAAATCGGAAATCCAATTGCCGCTGAAGTCATCGTTGGCCCGCGGCACCACCTCAATTCCCGGCGCCAGCGTAAGTGCATCGTTGGCAATCAGGATTACGCGCGCTCCGGCGCGGAGCTTGCTCTTTACGCTGTCGTCGAGCGTGGACGCGACCAGCACGGGGAATGATTCCGAGCCGGTGGGCGCCATGTAACCGTGTTCGCTCATCTCTTTCACCAGGCGGCGAAGGCGTCCGGGCGGCGGGTCGTAGAAGGAGACGGGCGGCGGCAAATCCGGGGGTTTAGTAGGATAGAAATAGTAATTCAGGGAAGACTCCGATAGCACTTTATCGGAAGTAATAAGTTTAGCCGTCAGAACTCGTTTCACTGGAACCGCGCCCGCAGGGGCCTGAAAGCGAATGGTTCCCACTTTGGCTGCATCTTCAGACGCCACCGCGGCAACGGGCAGGCTGCCGGCGATGGTGGTTCCTTCCACCTGCCATTCCACTTTCGCGCCCGACATGTCCCCAAGCCCGTAATGCGAAATGTAGACATTCGCGGTCACTGATTCGCCTGTTTTGTAATTGCGTTGGTCGCCGCGGAGGACCAGAAGATCACCCTGTTGCACGCGAGCGAGCGCCTCACCGAACGCCTTGGGACGCCGCCACATGTCCAGCAGGCCGTTCGCTTCCCAATTCACATCGGTGAATTCCGTAATGACATAGCCCTGAAACTCGGGGTGGGCGCGCAGGGCCCCTATCTCATACTCCAGCGCCTCGAATTCGCGCCACTCGGTGGCGTCGGTCAAGGCTTTGAGGTTGGGGAAAAGCGAACTGTATTGGTAGTCGATAAAGCGCTGCTCATAGCCCTGGGGTTGGGTGATCTCCCTCCCGCCAAATTCACGATTGAACCACCAGGGCCTTTCCTCAGGGACCTGCGGCAAGCCCCAGTTGCCGAATTCCGAGAGCACCAGGGGCTCGTCACCCTTGGGCGCCGCGTCGCCGTATGGGCTGAAGAGCCAGCCGGGGCGCTGTGCCTGGTCATCCACCAGGCGATCGAAGTTGGAAGCGTAGTCGGGAATCGCGGCGTACTGGTGAAAGTCCGCAATGTCAGTGGCCACGTGAAAGTTGTCGCAGCACGCGCTGTTATCCACCACCAGCCAGGGAACAAACGTCTTGGTCTGCTGATATGCGGCCTTCAGCCACGCGCGGTCGGCAGGTTCCTTCAGGTTCGCTCCCCAACTTTCGTTGATAATGCTCACGATGACGATGGAGGGGTGGTTCGCGTCGCGTTCCACCATCCCGTGCAGGGTTTCCATGGCGCGGCGTTCGGAGCTGGCGGTGAGCTTATCCCAATTGGGAATCTCATACCAGATGAGCAAGCCGACTTCATCCGCGGCTTCCAGATAGCGCGGGTCCGGCACTTTGATGTGGCACCGCAGCATATTCAGGCCCAGCGCTATGGCCTTGCGCATTTCATCGCGGAGATAATCCATCGAGGGCGGCGTGTAGGCGGTGTCCGGATAGAAATCCTGGTCCAGCGCGCCGCGCAAATAAATGGGCTTCCCGTTCAAACGGAATTTGCCGTCGTTCGTGGTGAAACTGCGGAAGCCAAAGTGGCACTGGAGAGAGTCTCCGGAACTCAGGGACACGCGCAACTCGTAAAGATTGGGGAACGTGGGGCTCCACAGCAAGGGGTTCTGAATCTGCCCGCTCAGCTTGGCGACTGCCTCGGCTGCTGCCCGGTCGTTCGCACCCTTCCACACGCTTTTGCCGCTGGGGTCCAGGACTTCCGCGGAGACAGTCACTGAAGCCCCCAAGCTTGCTCCAATCACGGGCGCGGTAATTTGAAAGGGGCCCTCCGGCGCCGCGGAAATGTGAACCGCGCCCAACCGCACGCGTGGGCGGTACTCGATTTCCACGCTTTGCCACAGGCCGCTGGTCTGAACGTACCAATTCTGCTTCCCATGGGGGATTTCAGCATAATTGATGCCCTCGACGACGTCGCGGGGTTTGGCGCCGGGGTCGGCGACACGCACCGCCACTTGGTTCTCACCCACGTGAAGCAGGGACGTTACGTCGAATTCGAAGGGCAAATATCCGCCCTCGTGCGAGCCGGCCTTCTGACCGTTGAAGTAAACCTGCGCCGCATAATCGACGGCGCCGAAGCGCAGCAGCACAATTTGGTCGGCCGCAGGCGGCGTCAGCGTTATCGTGCGCCAGTACCAGGCCACGCCGGCGTAGTCACGCAGGTCGGAAAACTGCGATTGCCACGACGAAGGAATCCGCGTAGGACGCACGTTCGCGGCGGAATCGAGCTTCTGCACATCGAGCGCGGCGCCGGGGTCGGCGAGAAAATGCCAGTCGCCGTCGAGCGAAACAGTCGAAACTGTCGCCGGCTTGGCCGTCCCCGCCACCAGAAGCAAAGAAAAGAGCAATCCAATTGTTATACGCATGAGTGGCCCTTGAATGTGTGAGTCTATTCGTTCCTCACAAAAAAAGGCAAGTATTCCTGCGGCATGGTGGTGTCCTAACCCGGAGGTAGCGCCGCCATCTTGGGGGCTCCTGTGCCGGCTGGAAGCCAGCGCCACGCCCGAAATTAGGACAGTACCACGGCCCGGAAAGGTTGCGCCTATGTGACCCGGCTACTATAATCATGGCGGGAAATCTCGAATGCGGGACCCCAGCGAAGAATGATTCACCATCGTCGAAAAGTGATTTACCTGTTAGGCTTCATGGGAAGCGGGAAGTCCACAGTGGGCCAATTGCTCGCCAAGGCGCTCGGTTGGCCCTTGATTGACCTCGACACCATCATCGAAGCCGGACAAGGGTTGAGCATTCGCGAGATCTTCGAAAATTCCGGCGAGCCCTTCTTTCGTCAAGTCGAGCGCGCGGCGCTGTCGGAAGCTTCCAAAGCCGAGCCCGCGGTCATCGCCCTGGGCGGCGGCACGTTCGCGCAACCGCCCAATGTGGATCTAATTCGCGACATGGGGGGAACCACGGTTTGGCTTGACTGCCCACCGGAAATCCTGCGCGTGCGTTGCGCGGGCATGGAAAACCGCCCCCTCTTCCGCGATGAGCAATCGTTCACAAACCTTTTCCTGGAGCGGGTTCCCTACTACCGCCTGGCGGATTTTCGTATCTCGACAGAAGGACGAAAACCGGAAGAGGTGGTCGAACAAATCTTGAGCTTGCAGGTCTTCTGATCTGAAAGGAAACTGCACTGGTCTCGCTAAATCGCTGGGGGTTGTTAGGAGAGTTGGTGGCGTTATGGCTCGGGCTTGCGGCTACCGGCGCCTTCGCGGCGCAAACACTTCGCGCCACGCCGCCTGACTTGAAGGATCACGGCATTTTCGAAATCTTTGCCGCGGGAAAAAGTATCGGCACCGAGACGTTTGAGATTCGCGTCCGCGCGAACCAAGTCGAGGCCCAAGGGAACGTTCACCTGCAGGTAGAACAAAAGGGCAAGACCGTGGAGGTCCGAACCACCTCGAGCCTGCTGCTTGACGGTCATCTCGATCCCCTCTCATATACGTGGAGCCAGAAAGGGGCGCAGTCCTCCCAACTCAGCCTGGACTTCCGCGCCCGGCCGGTCCACGCGCGATATAAAACGGTAAATGGGCGAGACGATCGGCGAGACTTCACGCTGGAGAAAGATGTGGTGGTGCTTGACGACAATGCCATCGATCATTACCAGCTTGCCGTCGCCCGCTACGATGCGGCGAAGGGCGGCGCGCAAACGTTCCACGCGTTCATTCCGCAAGAAGCCACGCCGGGAGTGATGACCGTCAATTCCATGGGCCCCGATGCCGTCACCATCAACGGCGAGAAGCGGACGCTTCACCGGTTCCTGCTCGCCACGGAATTGGCCCAAATCAGCCTCTGGGTTGACGATCGAGATCATCTCCAGATGGTTTCGGCGCCCGACGCTCAGTTCCAAGCCGTGCGAAAGAAATAATGGACAACATCCTCATCACCGGCGGCGCGGGTTTTATCGGATCGCATCTGGCGCAGAGGCTTCTACGCGAGGGCAAACATCTGGCGATCGTCGATAACCTGGACGATTACTATTCCGCGGATCTGAAACGCGCCAACCTGGAGGAAGTCAAAGCGGACGGCGAATTTCAATTCTTCCCCACCGATATTCGCGACGGCGAAAAGTTGCGCGAAGTATTTGCCGCCTTCAAGCCCGATGCCGTGATCCACTTGGCGGCCCGCCCGGGCGTACGCCTGTCATTCGCGCAACCCGAGGCGTACACTTCCATCAACGTGCTCGGTACCACGCAAGTGCTCGAAATCAGCCGACAGAGCGGCCTGCGGCGGTTCGTGTTCGCATCTTCCAGCTCCGTCTATGGGCACACCAGCCGCGCGCCCTTCCGTGAAGACGCTTCCCTTGCCCGCCCCCTTTCCATCTACGCCGCGACCAAAGTTGCGGGTGAGGCCGTGGCATTCACCTATTCGCACGCGTATTCCCTTCCCGTGGTTTGCTTGCGCCTCTTCACGGTCTACGGTCCCCGCCAGCGGCCCGACCTCGCCATCCGCAAATTTGCCGCCCTGATTATGGAAGGGAAGGAAGTGCCGCTTTACGGCGACGGCAGCCTGGAGCGCGACTACACCTATATTGACGATATCGTGGACGGGATCCTGCGGGCCCTCGACGCCCCGGGCCAATTCGATGTTTACAATATTGGCAACTCCCATCCTATTCGCATTGATGAAATGGTGGATACGTTGGGCCGTGCCTTGCAGAAACCCGTCCGCCGGAAGTTCATTCCCACCCCCGCCGGCGAAATGCTCCTCACGCACGCGGACCTTACCAAAGCCCGTGAGGCACTTGGCTACTCCCCCAAAGTCAGCTTCCAAGAAGGCATTCGCCGATTCGCCGAGTGGCTGAAGTCCCGCGCGTAGCCATGGCCGACACGTCGCGACGACTCATCGGTTGAGGAGGCAGCCGCGGTCCATCCGTGTTTTGGTTAAATCGGCGCCTACGCTTCACAACCTGCAATCACCTGGTCGGCAAGCCGGATCAGCGTCGGACTGACCCACGTTTTGATTGGGAATTGATACCAAGAGGGAAAAGCGGAAAGGGCCAGAAACGACACGAGCGGCGCCCCTCGTGAAATTGGACGCCGCTCGCCGTAAATCCAGATTTGCCCGATCACCTGCTCCACGCTCTAGGGATAGCCAGCCGTACCCGGCGCCCCTGTGCCGGGGTTGTAGGTCGGGCACTGCGAGCCACCGTATATCTGTTGAACGCTGTTCGTGTTACCTTGCTGCAGGATGTCGTTCGCGCAAGCTGCCAGGAATTCAGCTTGCTGGGCCGCTGCCGCCGCTGTCGCCGCCGAAGCCGCCGCTGCCGCCGCATTCGAGTTCGCGGCATTGGCTGCTGCGGTCGCCGAATCAGCCGCACTGATGGCTGCCAGTGCATTGTTGTTCGCATTGCCGGCGCGGCTCATCGCTACGCCCGCCAGGATTGCGGCCACGCCGCCAGCGCCGATCGCACCGACTTCCAGAGCGGTGTTGCCGCCGCCGCCGCAGCACGCGCCGCGGTTGCCGTTGTCTGCCGTCTTCGGGGACAAAACAATGGTCTGTCCCTTGGCCACGTTCTTCGTAGCGCCGTGATCATCCACTTTCAGGGCGCCTTCCTTGGCCGTAACAACTACCGAGCCATTCAGCATCGCAACTTCGCCCAGGATCTTGAAGCTCCCCGCGGAGGTAACGGAAACGTCGCCCGCCTTCACACGCAGGGGTGTCCCCTCGCTGGAGTGGAGCATGGATACGTTGCCTTTGCTCAGCAACACCGTAACTTCGTTTGTATCCCGTAAGAAAGAGGCCACCGTGTCGCGGCCGAAGACCACTCGGCTGTTATTACCAACAGCAATTACGGCAACGCCATCTCTTACCTGGAGGCTGTCTCCGCTAAAAATCGTTGTGTTAGGTAATAGCGACTGACCGCCCACGCTTGCATTCATGCTGCCAGCCACCGAGCCAATCACTGCGGAGCCAGCAAGTGCCGGCACCGTTGCGACCGCTCCCGTGAGGAGAGCAAATAGGGTCACGCGTATTATTGTTGACTTCGTCATATCGGGAAGAGCTCCTTCTCGGGTTATCGGAGGCTGCTTGACTCCCAACCCAGCGTGCAGATTATGTAGAGACCATTCCGCTTCGGTGGATAAGGTATTATCTTCAAACCTCCGTGTCAAGCTCTTTTTTCGGAGAAGCCTAACTTTTCGCGGCCCGGTCTGTCCTGGGATTTGAGGACCCAGAGCCGAACACTCTGCCATCGTAAATCATTATAGAAAAACATGTTACGCTAGTGTTACAGAAGCCAGATATTCCCGCTTGGTGAAAATTAAGATACCCCTAAGAGTAGTCACAGCTCTAATAACGTAGCATCGCAGATAATCGGGAACAGTACCCAACGTTATCCTTGTATCATCATCACGTGTGTCATGCCTTCAGGATTTGTGGCGACCGGAGTCAAGGTGTTTTCTGAGCTATGGCGGAATTCTTGCTCCAGCAGTGACAATATGTCGCTAGTGATACGGGGGTTACTTCCACCTGTATTCGCTCTAAACCCACCGCTGCGGATGGCTCGCTACGGATCCCAAGGGTGATTTTTGGGGGAGAGAAGCCGGAGACTGAGAGGTGGGCAACAGGCCGAGTCGGACGCCATACGGCCAAGTGACGCCCACTCGAGGTGAAGTTGATTTTTCGACCTCCGTCCCGAACAGCGCGTGTGGCTTTGGCCTTCTTCTCCCCCAAAATCTCAGATGGACTGCCCTTGAAATCATCCCCCAACAAGATATAGCCCGTCGTGGCATTGATTGGCTAGATTTGCATATTAATTCTCAGAATCTACTTCACAATTGTGGGAACTGGAGTACACTACGGCCACTTTTCCATTTCTGGGGGACATATGAAGCTTCATCCTTTTATTGGCACAATGTGCAGAGTGCTGGTGGCAGGACCGCTCCTGGGGGGAGTCCTATGTGCTTATGGGCAAAGACCCGGCTGCTCCGTATTAAACGTATACGACGCTGACGCGTTCACGAAGGGCCGAAAGATCGCGGTGGGTGTTTTCGAGGTCGGTGGCGGGGGTGTCGGTTCGAACGCCGGCCCGCTTGAAAAGCCCCGTGAACTTCTTCTTGAGCGATTTCAGAGGGACCTCAAGAAGATGAAGTATTTTTCTGATGTTTCGGTTGCATCAGCCGACATGGGCTCCGATGCCTACTACATTCTTGAGGGGGACCTTATTGGTCTAAGTGGCGGGAGCCAATTTGGCAGGATCTTTGTTGGCGGCTTTGGCAACTTGGGTCAGATGCGCGTCAGTGGGCGAATTCTTGGACCCGCCTCGCGGCCCGGAGACATGGAGAGTCGACCTGTTTTGAGCGACTGGGAGTGTAACGTGTTTGGGGCTGGCAAGTGGGGATTTGAGGGTAACGAAAAGGTCGCCACACGAAACGCGGATGAGATTTCAGACGCCCTGACCAAGGAAATCGCGACTCTGCTGCACGGCAAGGAGGGAAAAACCAACCTCGATAAACTGGAATCGAAAGATGAATCGGATACCGATAAATCGCCCATAAAAGGCAAGAGTGAAGCCAGTAATAGGTCATGGCGCGATAAACAGAACTGGCAGCAGGCCGACTACGATAAGGAGATTGAGAGTTTTATCGTCCGAAGCCATGAGGCGCGATCCAGGGGAGTTGATGTCCTTTGGCTTACCCAACCCAGCTATAGCGCGCACGTCAAGCTACTTCCCATGCTGAAACAGACTGCGATCATACAGAAGAAAGAGATCAAGCCCGGAATGCTGACAGACCTTGAGCCCGTAAAACCCTTTGCAAGTCAAGATGTCATGGTCCTGGTGGCGACTTTCAGTATCCATTCGAAGGCGGCCCCTTTCCTGTGGGATTCAAAACAAATGAAGGCGGCGACCTATTTGGCCAAGCCCGGCGCCAGCGGAGAGCGAATTGCCCCGGCGCAATTTCTTGATGGCACAATTGCGTCGTACATGGTTTTCGATGAGAAGCGGGTCATGAAAGGGCTCTCGGACTTTCGGGCGTACCACCCGGTGATTCTGGTTTTTCCGACGAAGCGAGCTGACGGGACTCCCTTTCTTCAGACCACCAGTGATGTCGTCGAACTCCACACCGCGGTGGACGGGCGCCCCGTGCAAATCGATTTCAATCTCAAGGACTTCGACCTCAAAAACCTCGATGAACTTAAGATGGCTTCGCCGGGGGCTCAACTGTAAATCGGCGGGGAGAATGGCATGAAGTGGCTCGCCTGGGTTGGCTTCGTCGTACTTTGCTTCGTTTTCAGCTCTCCGCTGAGGTCTGAAGCGGCCGAAAATCCAGGCTTGCTGCTTGACTATGCCAAATTAACGAAAGCAGTATACACTGAGGCTGACGTCCCCGGCTGGACGAAGTTTCGTGCGGGGAACGATCCATTCTCCGGGCTTCAATGGGTGGTCTACCAGAAATCCCTCGGCAATGGCAAGGTCGAGCGAGCCCTGGTATTTGCTGGCACCAAAGGCTTTTCCCCTTTCAATATCCTCAGATTTGCACCGGATTTCTCGAACAATGTTAATCAGGGGTTAAACCTAACTCCCTTCGCGGCGCAGTATACGGAGGCAGCGGGCGTCGCAGAACGTGAGTTCCAAGACCTTCCAGGCGGCACTTCCTTCGTCATTCTTGGACACTCCCTTGGCGGCGGTTTGGCTGAATTTGCCGCTGCTTTTCTGGGCGTCCGAGGAATCTCCTTCAACGGTGCCCCGCTGAGCCCGGAATCGCTGAATGAGATCGCTGAGCACTGGATAAGCGATCCGGTTACGAGTATCACACTGCCTTTGCAAAGATATGCAACCTCCTTCCCCCCGTTTTCTGCGGGAATACCAAATCCTGAAATGGCGCGTATTGAGGGGCCATTACTGAATGCGGTAGGAGATAACATTTTGAATGTCGTGATGGATGGGGACCCGGTTCAATCGGATGTAGGAGTTCTCGGTGCGCGGCATATCGGGAGGCCAGAGATTATCGAGCCAGCTCCCGGCACGCCAACGGATCCCCTCAGTCTGCACATGCCAGATGCTCTTATTGCGGCAATCGAGTTTTACGGGTCGGCCGTGAACTCTCCGAGTCTGGCGGATGCACTCTTGGGAACAAACTGGTCGGCGGTTCGCGATATGTTGAAGAGCGCCGCAGATCAGGGCTCCTCTGCTGTAGTGAACTGGCTATCAGCTAACGCTGCGCTCTACACGGGTGACATCGCCGCCGCCGCGAACGGATTTTCCCAATTGGGCAACGAGGGCAACGGCGAAGCCTGCCAACGCTGGGTAAAATCGCTCATGTCTGTTCGCGGCGAAGACCCAGTAATCCAGCTTCTGTCGGGAGACGCGCTTGTCCGCGAAGGCAGATATTTGGAAGCCCTGGATGTATTCAATCAAGGGTTGGCCACAAGTCAGGGAAACGCCCTTCTGCTCAACGCCCGCGGATCGCTGTACGCGTTGATGAAGGCACCCGGCGCGGCGCAATCGGATTTCCATAAAGCCTTTCCCGCTTTCTATTCCCAATGCGGAGGCGTGGACGAGCGCCCTTGTGCCCCGCCGGCGCAATTTCCATGTCCTGATGGGACTCCTCATCCCTGTACTTGTGGACAGGGCCATCCGTGTCCGCCGGCGGCGCAATCTCTTCCACCTCCATGTCCTCCCCAGTTGTGTGGCGGCAGCCCGGCGGGCGGGGAAGATCCTTTCCTTCGCGATGACGGAGGTGGTGGCCGGGTGGCAAGCGATGGCCCGGGATGCCCCAATGGGTCTCTTCCCGCGTGCCGCGGCGGAGTTGCCATGACGGTGGAAATTTCCGAACCCGAGGATCTGGACTTTTCAACACTGAGTGGCTCACCGCGATCCCAGCGGGATTCAGAAACTAGATCGGGCCTGACCAAGCCAACCTTGATCTACAGCAATCTTGTTTTCAAGAGGTAGAGGTGCAGTCTTTAGGGAGACGGCAATTCATCAAAACGGCTGCGGTGGTCGCCTTGTCCCGAAGCCTTCGGGCCGGAGAAGCGACGAATCATCTGGTGGCTTATTCGATGATCGGCGCGTACGATGCGGCGAAGCGAGCGCAGGAAGCAGGCGCCAACCTGCAAGCCACGGAACCTTCCACATACTACCTGGGCGGAATAACTCGACCGAGAGCTTTCTTGTGCGGCGACGAGGCTTCAGACTGGGTCCTCATCGGTGAACGGGATGCCAAGTCGCCCGTGCTTACCCTGGACGATCTGGTGGTGGCCATCCGGTCGCGATTTCTTTTCGGCCCGCGCGATCCGGGGGTCTCCATCGACCCGCGAGGCGGCGCCGAGGGAGCCACAGTTCAGGACGTGAGGTTTTTCGGCGGCGTGCAGAACACCGCTTTTGGTCAGACCTGCTACGACGCAGACTGGCTCATGAAAAGAATTGGACTGAAGCTCGAAGCCCTACCCGTCCCAGGTTTGCAGACCTATTTCGATTTGGCGACGGACGATGCCCGAAAGTCGGGCGGCGCTTACGAGATCGCGTCTCGCTTTTGGTATGTTCCTGCCGTGAACAAAGTCAACGTGGTGAAGGATGTGGTTTTTCTGGACCAGTTCCGCTCGGGCATTCTCACGGAAATAATGTCAGCTCGGGTCGGTGGGGAGAAAGTTGAAAACCTCGCGGCATTCTACTTTCGTCCCTCCGAAGAGTTTGCCCGTTCCTTCGAAGACTCCTACGGGGAGATCAGCCGTGAGCGGCCGGTCTTCGCGCGGCTCGAGGCCCTTACTAAACTCGCGGGGCTGGCCGCGGCCTTGCAGAAAGTTCCCAGCATCCCCAATCGCGCCTACTGGCTCTTTACCTATTCCGTGCCCATCGTCAAAACGCCAGCGGAGGCCGAGGTCCTCGAGCACAAGGATACAGGTATTGGGTTACGGGTGTCCGGCGGTGTGAGAATGTGGTCGATGACCGCCGACCTTGGCCAGGGCAGCGCCGCGGCCTTTCGCCAGTTGGTCCAAGCGGCGCGCCAAGGCTCGCAAGCCGTCTGGGAGTTTGACATGGAATTCAGTGGCAGCGCGCCCAAAGGCGTCTCTTATCCCCAAGGGTCCAGCACCGACGCAACCATTCTGAGCTTGTGGGGACAGGCACAGTTCCTGGTCGCGCAGAGGCGGTATGAGGCCGCCATCGCGCTGCTGAACAACATTATCGACGAGGCGCCAACGCTTCAGGACCCCTACAATCTTCGTGGTGTAGCGCGAAGCCTGAATGGAAGCCGGCAGAAAGCGCTTCAGGACTTCGACCAGGCAATTCGGATCAACCCGGATTACGCCGAAGCCTATTTCAACCGGGGTAATACCAATCGTGCTCTTCTGCGGTATGCCGATGCCGAGCGCGACTATTCTTTGGCAATAGGGTGCAATCCCACCATGGTGGAGGCGTACTTGAATCGGGGCACTGTCTTCGCGGCGCGTGCCGACAAGGTCGCGGCCCTGGCGGACTACGAGAAGGCCCTGTCCCTCGATCCCGGCTTCGCTGTTGCATGCTTCAATCGTGGGCTCCTCAAGGAAGAACTGGGAGATCAAGCCGGGGCGCTCCGGGATTTTGACCAGGCGCTCAAACTTGACCCGCACCTTGCCAAGGCATACTTGGAAAAAGGTTCACTCCTGGAAGCACAGGGGAACGTCGAAGAGGCGCTTCAATGCTACGAGCGCTTCTTGATGTACGATCTGCCCGACGAAGACGAGCAGCGCTACTCCAAGGAGGTCGTTCGCGCTCGGGCGGAGGAGCTGATGAAAGATGTCGCCATCGGTCCGGATTACGAACAGGTGCATCATAATGTGCCGATCGCCGAGCGACTACGGAGGGTTCGGGACTTGTTAGGCGTCAGCGCGCCGGGTGGCCAGTCCCCTTCGAAGAAATGAAATATTCCTTATTGCAGTGCGGCGTTCTGTTGGCGACCTTCGCCATCGCCAGTGCGCAGGAGTCGCCTTACATCCTGAATCGGAGCCGGGTCGTGGACATCGACGCGGCAATCGCCTGGAAGAACTGCGTCGACGTCGTCAAGGCTGCCCCGGCGATCGTGAACACAATTGATGGCGGTTCGCGTCTGGTGGCGTTTACGATGCCTCTTGATGCAGCAGAGGTAAAGGACCAGGTCCTGGACGCCAAAGAGGTTGAAAAGCAACCGCTGACCGTGCACGTTACGATCTGGATCGCGCCGCTCGGGAATCGCACTCGCGTCTACGTGCGCGCGGCGCCCAACGGCGGGGGCTTTTTCACGCACTCCAACGGTCAAATTGAACAACATCTTCTCGATGCCGTGGAGAAGGGCGGAAAGTGGGCGCCTTGGGGTGAGGAAACCTCTACCCCGCTGACCCTCGATGCGCCGCCGCCGCAGGCACAAGAGGCCGCGGTAGCGGTGGTGACGGCTTCGAAGCAACTCCGACTGAACGCTTCGAGCGCTAATCCTGCCTTGGTAACCCTGTCCCTCATGATCCCCAGCGCGAGTTTAAGCAAGTTCGTCCCCATAGCAGCCAGGCACTACTATCCTGGCGTGGCCCACATCACCTTGTGGTTTGAATCGGCAAGCTCGGGAACTGTAGTCCGGACGAGATCCCTGATATTCGAATCGGGCAGCCTTTCCCCCGTGCCGCTGAAATCCAACGGCCAGTTGGAATCGGCGATCCTGGATGCAGTCCAAAAGCGGTACAAAGGAGCGACGGATGCAGTGGTTACGCTGGGGTCGGATTATCGCGGAAAGCCGGAGTTTTGGAATGTTTTATTTGATCTTGACGCCCCCGGCAAAAGCACTGAACCGCCTCCGCCATTGACCAGAGACTTGCCCGTGACCATCGAAAAAGCCTGGGCAGCCACTCTGCAAACAGTCACGCAAACCAATGTCATCGTGGGCGCGGACCGAGGCGCGGGCACTCTTCAATTTATTGCCGCGCATACCAGCGAGATTGGCACGAAATATTCCGTGCATCGGGTTATTATCGCATTATCTTCAACGGATTTCGGCGCTCGGATTTCCCTTAGCATTCCTCGCGCTCAGGAGACGGCGGACGAGAGTGCGAACGAATTGAAACTGTTCGCCGACCGCATTGGGACGGAGTTATTCCTCACAGACCGCCTGAAATGGCTGACGGACAAGAAAGGATCGAAATGAAAACCTTGCTGATGGCTCTGCTGTTAAGCTCGTGCGCATTCGGGTCGGATTTTACGCGAGGAAATCAGGTCGACGCGACGATACGGGATTCCATGTCGGTTTATGAGGATAGCGGCGTGTGTGCACGGGTCGCTGAAATTGGCCAGAAAATGGTGGCGGCGTCGGGAAACCCCTCCGGTTTTTCCTTTCACTTTTATGTGCTCAACAGTCCTGATGTTACGACCTTTTCGGCGCCGGGCGGGCCCGTCTATGTAACCACGGGCCTACTCCAACATTTGAAATCCGAAGACGAACTGGCGGTGATGCTTGGTCATGAGATTGCCCATATCAATGAGCGCCACATGATGAGAACGGAGACTTCAGAGCGTTCCAAGATATTCTGGGGCCGCGTGCTGATCGTCGGTGCTGTGGCCGGGGGAGCCTTCGCCGGGGCTGTCGTCCAGGTCGAGACCGCCAAAGCGTTAACCAACACCGTCGCGATGGTTCCTGCCGGACAGACGCAGGCGTACACGGTACCCACAAGGAATTTCGGGCTCATATCATCGACGACGGTTCCAAGCGTACCGCAGTACAGATTGATCACGGCGGACCCGGCAGGGTCCCAGCTTGCTGGTTTGACCAACCGGGCCGTAGCGTGGGGAACTGCCAGTGGCGGCGAGACATTATTGAACTTGTACTTTCAAGGCTATAAGAGTGATTACGAATTTGCGGCAGATAAATTGGCGATCGAGTATGCAGACAAAGCGGGATACGATGGCGGGGCTTTGATCCACGTCCTTGAGCGGCTCAGTGGATCCACAGGCGAAATCAGTCCCAATGAAATCTTGCATTTGCATTCGTCCAGCAAGGGCTTGGAGGCGCGAACCGTCCAAGCCCGCGGGCAAGCCACCACGCCGCCGAAGCAAAACCCGTAGCCTGATCGTGGCATCACCGCCGCACTACTCCTTTTTGTCGGGAGAATAATAGCCATGGCGAGTTCGAACGATGGCGAGAGGATGATCACGAATGCGGACGCTAAGTTCATGCCATTGGTTGGGCTCGGTAAACTTGACGGGAAACCCCAGGGTGTAAACTGCATCGAGATCGGTCGAGATTTGGCGGTAAGCAGAGGAGAGATCTTCCATTCGCCTTAAAGTATAGATTCGCCCACCTGTCTGCTCGGCCAGGTCAATGAGATTATTCTCCGCTGTGGCGATAATCTGATAAGGGTCGCGAGGACAGGGAACCGGCGTCGCTCCTGGATTTGTTTCACTGCCGCAGTACAACTCCGGCTTCTTCTCCTGCGCATTGGCTAACATCTCCGCGATGCTCGTGGGGCGAGCGTTGGGGCTGGGAGTGACTTGGTACCGGGATTCCGGCACGGGCTGAACGAAGATGGGGTAGATGAGGCAATCGGTCGCTTTCACGCTCGTGAGCAGATCTTTAAACGAGTGAGTCGACCCAAACTTCCCCCCCCAAAGATTATTGTCAACCCCATCAGTGAACAGGACGATGGCTTTCCTACCGGTTGTTTCTTTCAAATACTCTGTTATGGATGTCAGGACAGCGTCGTATATTGCCGTGCCTCCGCTGGGTGTTATCGCGTTCAAGGCCTTCTCCGCCAGATCGAGATCGGCAGTGAAAGGTTGGACGAGCCTGGAGGTTGAACTGAAAGTTGCAACCGCGAACTCGTTGCCATTGTGAGCTCGTCGAATGAACTGCCTTGCAGCTTCGCGAATGATCGTGACGTGGGGTTTTATGCTCCCGCTAACATCGAACAGGAGAAGAAGTTGGAAGGGCTCCGTGGTGGATTCAAAATGACCTACATCCACGGGCACGCCATTGTCAAAGATATTAAAACTCTCCCGCCGGAGCTCGGGGATCGTTTGTTCCAACTGATCCCTCACAATGACATTCATATACACCCAGTTTGCTTCCGCGCGAAATACAGCCATGCCGGCGCTGGCAAGCTCGGATGGCATAAGATCGACGGCAACCTTGTTCGCTCCGCTGGATGCATACAACAGCGGCCCGCCACTGCCAAGGGTGCGATCAAGGCTTCCCCGGAGAGTCTCCACGCCCGCACCCCATGAGAGTAGCGATCCGGAACGAAGCAGCGCACGCAAAGATAAACCGGAGTCCAGTGCGCACTTGATGGTCCCCGCATCCGTGTGGAGGTACAGATCCCCCTTGGGCTGAACGCGCAGGGTAAGGGCGATATCGCCGGAATCAGTACTGACGCTGGTGGGACCCGTCGAGTCCAGAATCTCCACCTTCCCGGAGAGTACCCGGATCATGAGCGGAGACTCGAATCCCTCCGCCTTGACGGAGAGGGCGTGGCCCATCACGGAGACGGAAATGCCACGAGGTACGTTGAGAGTGAGGTGTATCGGAATGCCGGATGCACCTGTGCGAGGGCCGCGAATGATCAGCGTCGAGCCCTCAACGGTTGCCAAGAGGGCGATTTCCTCAGGCTGCATGCCGACCGGCGGCGAATAACGCAATTCCCCGCGAAGCTGAGGCGCGTTGGAGGCTCTAAGCGCGACGCTTCCGGAATCAGCCTCGATCAGGATGTTTTGGTATTTTGCCGACGGGAGATCGACAGTCCGCTCAATGTCCTGCGCGCGGAGAGAAGCGGCCAGCGCGAATAGAACCGCGAACCTCAAGATCTTCATTTCTCGCCCGCCCGGGCTCGCGTTCTTCCCATCCGTCTATAAACGGTATTCAGATCATCCGCCATTTTTGCGATAGCCGCTTCACTTTTTCTGATGCCCGTGCCGGAAATGGAAACAGGAACCCCATCCATTACCGGTATTCGGCAGCATCCCAGTTGACATTGAAAAGTCGTCGCGGGGTCTTCATCTTTGCCTCTCAAGATCCCACCCACAACCGTGACGGTAGACGGTTTATCGAACGCTTCTTGCGTCAAGACATTGTAAAGGCTAAACCCATTTGTCCCAATACTCGCTTGTGTAAAGGCTCCGATCATCGTGAAATCTGTGGGTTCTTCCGAGTCCTCGGCCAGGAGCGACACCGTGCCGAAATAGCCGGATTCTGCAAGGCGGGCCCGGAACTTTTCAGCCAGAAAGATGCGCAAATGCTCCATGGTTCGCATGGGAAACTCCGGCTGAACCTTCAGTTCAAACAGCCGAATGCCAAGAGAGGGCTTGGGCGGGTGTTCCCCAAGGCTAAAATCGTTGCTGGAGCTGCAAGCCGCCCCCGAGGCGGCCACGAGGTTAGGAACGAGGATTAAGACGCTGAGGAAGCATCGAATCAGGGTACTCATGAGGAACCTCCCCGCGATACCCGCAACTTGACGAAGTGTAGCTGAATTGTGTTCTGTCCACAAGGCAACCTTGCCGACAGAACGTGAGACTATTTTGCGGGGAAGTGGGGACGATGAACGCCCTGCCAAGCCAGAATCCAGCCGGCCACAAGGCACTCCCCCAGGTGACGGCTAGGGTACTATACAGTCCTAGGATTAAGTGTTGATCCCAAGAAAGCCATAAAGGTCTATTGCGCCAGCCGGATTCAACTCTGCTCACGCGGCTTCACGCCTCCGATCGCCACGGCCGTCGCGACTAAGCACCACCAGCACGCCCGGCGCTATGGATGACTTGAACCCTGCCGACCTTGCCGCCCTGCAAGCGCACCTTGATCCCGTGCGGGTGAAACGGGGAATTCGTGAGAAGGTCCTGGACGATGCCTCGGGTCTGTTTCCCGGTGGGCTGGTCCTCTTTGAGGACAACTGAAACGTCTGCTCCACGCGCCACATCACTTCGGTTCCGCCCATCCATAAAACTTACCCCCTCCACAGCCTCGTCAAAGACTTCATTCGGGCTACCTATCACAATAACCCATGGAGACAGCATACGGCACAACCGGGCTACCTGCCATGCCCGTCATCGAACGAGCACGCCCGGATGAAATGCCGCGGAGGGATGTAAACCCCGCGCACCTCCGCACTACCAGATGGCACACAGAGCCGTACTTTCCGGGAGTCAAGCCCCCGATCGACCTCCGCACGCCTTCCCTCGAATACTCCCGCTAAGGCAAGGCGTGTTGTCAACAAAGAACAGTCCCATGCCTCGCCGGTAGGAAAAGATCTTGCAATTCAGACCCGGCATTTCCTGACGGTCGAAAACGGCTGCAAAGCGCACCGGCGAACCCGACTCAACCGCGCGAAGACCAAGTATGGCCAAGTGCCGCTCACTTTTAAACTATTAGACTAGGCCACCCACCCGCTGGACCTGCAACATCGCTGCAAGCAACAGTGCATCACGATGTGCGGGCAGGCGCCGACGCGCCATGGAATTCCTTTTTCCTCAGGGAGACGGCTGTTCTAAGATAGAATCGCGCCAGCTAACTCATTGGCGAGGAATTTATGCGACCCTCGGACGGAGAGGTGACGCGCCTATTGGCCGAGCTCAGGAAGGGGAATCCTGAAGCCCAAGCCAGGCTCATCCCCTTGGTTTACAGACATCTTCACCGCATCGCCGCAAGTTACATGCGACGCGAGCGGCCCGACCACACTTTGCAGCCGACGGCCCTCGTCCATGAAGCCTACTTACGATTGGTTTCTCAAGAGGAGACGGATTGGCAGGATCGGGCACACTTCTTCGGTATCGCCGCGCGTTTGATGCGCCATATTCTTGTGGAGCACGCCCGGGCTCGGCAGGCGGGAAAGCGCGGTGGCACGGTCGAGAAGCTTCCTCTCGACCAGGCGCTCGAGTTCACACCAGCGAGATCACGAGAGTTAATCGAGTTGGACAATGCTCTTGAATCCCTGGGGCGTCTCGATCCTCGGCAAGCTCGGGTGGTGGAGTTGCGCTTTTTCGGAGGGTTGACAGTGGAAGAAACTGCCGAGGTGCTTGGCATTGCGCCGCGCACCGTGAAGCGCGACTGGAGTGTGGCCCGCGCTTGGTTGCATGGAGAGATCTTCCCGAAGGAGAGAGCTAACTCCGGATCAACGCAAGCGAGATGACGTTTGCCATGACGATCGCCGCGACCGTGCGGAGGTGGAGGCGCTGCATTCGAAGCAGGAGGGGGCTTCGTACACTTCCGCGGTGTTGGTTGCGGTAGAAAAAGCGCGAGAGCCATCAGGACTCCCACCCGTGATGAGGACCAGGCCATTGGAAAGCAGGGCCGCGGCAGCAAACTCGCGAATTGTCGTCATCGTGGCGGTGAGAGGCGTGAAGGTTTTGGCCTTGGGGTTGTACAGCTCCGCGGTGTTGAGAACAGTGCCGAAGCGATCCGCGAGACGAAACCCGCCAGCGATGAGCACTTGGCCGCTAGGGAGCAAGGTCGCCGTGTGCCCGCCGCGAAGCGCCGTCAACGTCGCGGAGAGGGCGGTGAAGGTATTGGCGACGGGGTCGTAAAGCTCCGCGGTGTTGAGTGTGTTGGCGCCGTAGATTAGGGACCCACCTGCAATCAGCACTTGGCCGTCGGGGAGCAGGGTGGATGTGTGGGCAACACGACCTGAGGTCATCGTGGCGGTGAGGGCCGTGAAGGTATCGGCGGCGGGGTTGTACAGTTCCGCAGAGCTGAGAGCGTTGTGGGAGCGATTCCACCCGCCAGTGATAAGGACCTGGCCGTTGGGGAGCAAGGTCGCCGCTTGTTGCTCCCGGCCTGTCGTCATCGTGGCGGTGAGGGCCGTGAAGGTATTGGCGACGGGGTCGTACAGCTCCGCGGTATCAAGAGGCGCTTCCGTGGCAAGATGATTAAACCCGCCGGCGATGAGGACCTGGCCGTTGGGGAGCAAGGTTGCCGTGTGACCGATGCGTGCAGTGGTCATCGCAGCGCTGAGGGCCGTGAAGGTATGGGTGGTAGGGTTGTACATCTCCGCAGTGTTGAGGGCAGTGGAATTACTACACCCGCCGGTCAAGAGGACTTGGCCATTGGGAAGCAGGGTCGCCGTGTGGTCCACGCGAACGGTAGTCATCCTGGTGGTGAGGAACCTGAAGGTTTGCATTGGGGAAGTCACGCAGGTCACGGCCAAGGAGTTGACCACGCCATCCGTCACCTTGCCGCTTCCACTCGTAACGCTGCAGGTCTGCGTCGGATTGGCGGGCTGGGTCAACACCGTGACGTTGTAGGCCGTTCCATTTGCTAGCGCCGTGGTGAAGCTAAACGGTCCGTTGGCCGAAACCGCGAGATTGTCGGCCCCGTTATCTTGAAGGACCAGCCCTGCGCCCGCAAGACCCGACACTGTCCCACCCACTGTAAAGTCCGTGGTTGTCGGGAGCGCGGCCCCAAGGACCAGCGTAGAAACGGCCCCCTTTCCTGAGGGGGCTCTCGACAGTCCGAAATCCACTTTAAGCGCCTTCAAACCAATTGTGAGTAAGGCGCCGGCAACAACACCGATCGCTGTGCCTCGAATGAGCCTGAGCGCGGGGCGAGTCCATTGAAGTCTTCCGCCGTGGCGAATCGTCCACACCCTTACATTAGCCAAGTCACGCAGCAGGTCGGTGGCGCTCTGGTAACGCAATTCTCGATCCTTCTCCAGAGCCTTATTGATGATCTGTTCGAACCGCGACGGCAGGTCAGGATTAAAGTGACTCGCCGGAACCGGCGTGCCGTTGAGGATTGCATCCAAAACGTGGGCTGACGAGTCGCCGGGGAAGGCTTGTCGGCCTGAAGCCATTTCGTAAAGGACCGCTCCAAAGCTGAATAGATCCGAACGGGCGTCAAGTTGTTCACCCCGCGCCTGCTCCGGCGACATATAGAACAACGATCCCATAGCGGCGCTTGGAGTTGCGAGGTTTTCGAGACTGATCGATCTTGCCGCCTCACCCTTTGGGGTCATTCCCGCAGGCGGCGCCATCTTGGCCAGTCCAAAGTCCAGGATCTTTGCCTGCCCGCGAGTCGTGACAAAGATATTGGACGGCTTAATATCGCGGTGGATCAAGCCTTGGGCGTGCGCCGCCCCCAGCGCGTCTGCGATTTCCTGGGCGATCCGCAGTAACGCGCCGGAAGAGAGGGACGCGGTTTGCTGCGCGCCCGCCCGGCTACCGTCCGCAACCAAGTGGTCGCCCCCGATCATATCCTCTAACGTGGACCCCTCCAGGTACTCCATTACAATGAACGCTTGGCCGTCACTTTCGACAAAGTCATGAATTGTACAGATGTGAGGATGATTCAGCGCCGACGCCGCCTCCGCTTCCCGCCGAAATCGCGCCAGGGCTTGGGGGTCCCCGGCGACGGCGGCAGGGAGGAACTTAAGGGCAACCCATCGTGGCAGCCGAGTATCCTCGGCTTTGTAGACCACACCCATCCCGCCGTGGGCGATAAAACTCACAATTCGGAAACGCCCGGCAATAACTTGGTTGGCTTCTAGGATCTCTTGGCCGTTGGCCAAGTGTCGAAGCGCGGTAATCGCGTTGACGGAATTTTCAAGGAACCCGCCCGCCCGATCGTGCTCGCCGAGCAAGCGCTCCACCTCGCTCCGAAGTGCCTCATCCCCGCTGCAGGCTGCCGCCAAATGCTCGGACCGCCTCTCCGGCGATTGTTCCACGGTCGCGTCGAATACTTCTTTGACTCGTTCCCATTGATCCGGGGTCATGCTGCCTCTTTTCCCGGCAAATTTCGCTATGCGGGCGCGCCCGTGCGTGCTTCCCCAGGCACCGAATCTCAAGTGAAAATGATATTTAAGGGTACGCTCGGTCCTGCGAGGGCGCTCCTTCTTCAAAAAGCAGTGACAGAATACTGCTCCTTCAGGAAGGCGCCCGGTCGCAAGGTCGGATCCGGCTGCTCAGCCCCCATGGAATGACTGGACAGCCGTGGAGACTGATTTTAGATAACACCCGCAAGCGCCGGTTCCGCGCAGGATGACCCTGCCTGACCTGACCCGGCGGCCAGCCGCCTCCCCCAAAGTACCAGTTCTGTTGATTTTACCGTGACTAACCGGCGAGATTCTACGCTATCAATCGAGAATTTGGTAATGAAATTCGACGAGCGATGAATCGCCAAATCTCCATCCGTGATGAAACCTGGCCCATGTCCCGCAAACCGTAGCTCGCCGCGACAGAGCGAAATGGGTCAAGAATATTTTTCTTCTCTTGCCGGATCGTATGGCCCGCTTTGAGGCGGAATTTTCGCATTCCAAGGTAGAGCCGATCTTCGGCGTAAGGAACCCAAGCCGGAAGCGAACCTTCGAAAGGGCTCAGCGGCGTGGCAGACCGCGGTCACCATGCCATCAACGGTTCGCGACGAGGTCATAAGACGGTAGTGTCCTAATTTGAGCCGTAGCGCCGGCTTCCAGCCGGCACAGGAGCCGCCAAGATGGCGGCGTTACGCTCAAATTAGACACTACCCATAAGACCATTTGCGTGTTCCTGCTTGAGCTAAAGATGCAAGTCCATTCTATAGGGGGATTAAGATGAATAGTCGGCCGCACACTTTCGGCGTAGTGCCTCGTGTTCTCGCGGTTTTTGGTTTGATCGCCGTTCTCGCAGCTATCGGTTGCGGTGGTGGCGGCTCGCCGATTAACAATACTCCCCCAGCGACCTATACCGTGGGTGGAACCCTAACCGGCCTTGCGGGCACAGGGCTCGTGCTGCAAGACAACGGTGGCAACAACCTCGGCGTTTCTGCCAATGGATCGTTTACCTTTACCACGGCGATTGCCAGCGGCGCTGCCTATAGCGTCACCGTGTTGACGCAGCCAAGCAATTTCAGCCAGACCTGCGTGCCGAGCTCAAATACTGGCACCGTGACTAGGAGCCTGTCGGAGATAGATTTTCGCTTCAGAGGGGAGGGGGCCCAAGTTTTTTAGAAATCACCTTGTTTAGTATTGACAGCTGAGTTCTTGAGTGTAATATAAGGTTATGAGCAAACAGTTTC
>JBKQVI010000179.1:0-14158 GCA_052139985.1 Terriglobia bacterium | reverse complement strand
AAGGTCTCCGACCAACAGATGGCCGAACTGCAGCTCAGGAGAGACAAGTTTCATGGTGACTGGAACTATAGTCTATTGCCCAGAAGTTGACACGGTTATTTCCTGACAGCCTCTTAGTGCCGTCTCTTCAGCGTTTCCGAAACTGCTGTTTACAGCCCCGGCGAACTCTCATTCATCACCAGCAGCTATCACCGCACGCCGTTCTTCCTCTCCGCTCGCTTTCGGCGGTGCTTTGTCCGGAAGAGCCGCGGACCTTTGAACCGCCCTGTCAGAGCCAGCCCGACGGCTTTTGAGTTTCCTGCCTACTGCCTCTCGCCGTACCGCCATCGGGATTGCTTTTACCGGGGTCCGCCTGTACCATCGAAAGTATGTCTGTGGCCCGCCCATCGCTGGCCTGGAAAATCGCAACGGCTAATATCCTGCTTGCGCTGTTCGCCGTATTGTTGGCGGGAATGCTGCAATATCGCAAAGAGCGGCGCATTCTCGCCGCGACCATGCGCCAGGAACTGACACAGGTGGTCACCAGCGGCGCCCTGCTGCTGGATGGCGCACGGACGGACGATCTGGCTCAAAGTCGCACGCCTGCCGCCACCGTCCCAGTTACGCAAGTGTTCCGATCCCTTCTGATTGCCAGCCCGGAAGTAGACCGCATTTATGTATTGGGAATAGCGCCGGACGGAGACCCGCACTTTCTCCTCGGGCAAGGGGTCATGACCGACGCCGATCCCGGATCGGTATTATCTGCCCACGCCCGGGAGTGCGTGGAGCGAGGACGCCCCATCACGACGGACATCTACGAGGATTCGGACGTTCAGTGGTTTTCCGCCTTTCACCCGCTGCTAGATCGCCAAGGACGCGTGGTTGCGGTTTTGGGGGCGGACCAACGCGCCTCCGATCTTCAGGTGGAGGCCCGCGAACGATTAAAGTCTATCCTGCTTTCGGGATTTGCGGCGGTGGCCCTGGCTGTCCTTCTGAGTCTGTTTCTCGCCCGCGGCGTTACACGTCCCTTAAAGTTGATGGCGGAGAGCACAGCGGAGATCGCGTCGGGCAATCTCAACATCCGCCTGAATATACACAGCCGCGATGAAGTCGGCGAGCTCGCGGCTTCGTTCAACCAGATGGTGAACCGTTTGTCGATTGCCGCGGACGAGCGCGTACGTTTGCAGAAGGAACTCCTGGAAAAGCAGAAACTGGACCAGGAGCTCATCCTGGCGGCGGAGATTCAGCACAGCTTCCAGCCTGTCACGTTCCCGTGTTCCTCCTGGTTTTGTACTAGTGCGCGCACCCTGCCGGCGCAAGTTGTGGGAGGGGACTTTTATGATTTCATCGACCTCGGGGACCAGCGCCAAGGAATCGCGATCGGCGACGTGTCGGGGCGGGGCATTGCCGCCGCGCTTTACCTGGCACGGCTGATCAGCGATTTTCGGGCGGCGGCAGCACGTGCTTGCGGGCCACGAGACGCACTTGAGCGGCTGAACCGCCAACTCTTGACGCGTTCTACTCGCGGTCTGTTCGTAACCATGACCTATCTCGTGCTCGAAGCGAAAACGGGGGAGATCTCCTATGCGACGGGCGGCCACCTCCCTATGCTTCGCCGCAGCAGGGCAACCCATGAGGTGGAGATTCTATACGGAGATGAAGGGCTTCCTCTCGGCATCGAGGAGGATGCCCAGTTGGTCGAGCGCAAAGTCCAACTTGCTCCCGGCGACACTCTCCTACTGGTAACCGACGGCGTGGTGGAAGCCTTGGCCCCCGATCGCTCGGAATTCACTATGGAGAATCTCGCGCAAGTTTTTCGCCGGGAGGGTACGGGAGCCAGTCAGCTTGTGGACGATGTTTTTGAGGAAGTCGGCCGGACTCCGACCGGGCCCCAGGAAGATGATTTGACGGTACTGGCAGTCACTTGGACGCCGCCGGGGCCGGGAGTTGGCGAATGATAAGAATTGCCATGAGCACCGAGCCGCGACTGCTCAATATTCTGCGCGCCGTGGTAAAATTTCGCGCTCAGGCAACAGGAATACCCAAACCTGACGCAGAGTGCTTGGCCCTGGCCATCGACGAAGCCGCCGCAAACGTCATCCGGCATACCTACGGTGGCCGCCACGACGCGCTAATGGCTCTCGAAATCCGCAATCTGCCGGACCGGCTGGAGTTTGTCCTGGAGGATTGGGGCCCCAAGGTCCGCGAGGATCTAATCCGCCCCCGGCCCCTCGATGAGTTAAGGCCGGGGGGCCTTGGCACATTTTTCATCTATAGTTTTATGGACTCGTGCTGCTACGATCAGGGTTTTAAGGAAGGTAATCGCCTGACGTTAGTCAAGTTTCTCTCACGAAAGGGTGCCTGGTGCAATGAAGGTTCAAGTGCGAAGTCTGGATAAGGTTTCGGTTCTCGATGCCTCGGGCGACGTCGATCTGTACTCCTCGCCGCTGTTACGCGATACCCTGCTGGAGGAGATCAAGGCGGACGGCCCCAGCGTTCTCGTTAATATGTCCAACGTAACTTATATCGATAGCTCCGGTATCGCCACGCTGGTCGAGGGCTTGCAACTTTCCCGGCAGACCAAGACGCGGTTTGGCCTGTTTGGACTACGGCCTAATGCCCGCTCGGTACTGGAGTTGGCGCGGCTTCATAAGGTCTTCACCATTTTTGAAGACGAAGCGGAAGCCCTGGCAAAGATCGGTTCGATTCCACCGTTCGGCGGACTGTGACAAGAGCAGTGGTTAGTCGTCAGTGGCTAGTGGTTAGTGGCTAGAAAAACGGAACCCGAGCGGTCCGCGGACGCTCACCGGTCACTCAGAACCCGTCACTAACAACTGGATCTAACGACTAGCCACTAACCACTAACCACTGGTTTACTATGACCGGCGTTCTGGCATTCTTTGGACGCAATACGCTAGATTTCTTGCGCTACTTGGCCGGACTCTGGGACCTGAGCGTCAAGGCCTCCTATTGGGCCTTCGTCGCGCCGTTCAAGGGCCGCCCCTTAAAGTGGAAGAATGCTGTGCATCAGATGGTGGCGGCGGGCGTGGATTCCATTCCCATCGTCGCGCTGATTTCCCTTTTCATTGGCATCGTGCTGGGCTTGCAGGGCGCATATCAGCTCGCCAAATTTGGGGCCACCTATTTTGTTACCGCTCTGGTGAGCGTTTCCATGACGCGGGAGCTGGGGCCGCTGATGACCGCTATTATCATCGCCGGGCGGTCAGGATCGTCGTTTGCCGCCGAACTCGGCACGATGAAGGTCTCGGAAGAAATCGACGCGCTCGAGGCCATGGGGCTCGACAGTCTGCGCTACCTGGTGGTGCCCAAGTACATCGCCATGCTGGTCATGATGCCGTGCCTTACACTAATCTCCGACCTTTCAGGCATCTTGGGAGGCGCTGCCTTTGAGATCGTGCAACTCGATAAGACGTTCGCGATGTGCCTGTGGGCCACCCGCGACGCTCTGGCAATGCATGACATTACTACCGGCCTCATCAAGAGCGTGGTGTTCGGCCTGATCATCACGACCATCGGATGCAGGGAAGGCTTCTCGGTGCAGGGTGGCGCGGAGGGGGTTGGAAAGGCGACAACCTCATCCGTGGTGGTTTCGATTTTCCTCATTATCCTTGCCGATGTGATCTTTACCGCGATCTTTTACTTTACGGGTTAAACATGGCGGATGATTTTGAAGGCCCGATGATTCGTGTGGAGAACCTGGTGACGCACTATGGCGACCGGCGCATCCTGAACAACGTCACCTTGGACTTTCCCCACGGCGAGACCATGGTGATTCTGGGCGGGAGCGGGACCGGCAAGAGCACATTGCTGCGTCACATTATGCGCCTGGAGCAGAACCCAACTTCCGGCCGAATCCTCATCAAGAACCAGGATATCTGCGCCATGTCGGAGGACCGCTTCAACGAGTTCCGTCGTAAGATCGGCATGTTGTTCCAAGGCGCCGCGCTCTTCAACTCCATGACCATTGAGGAAAACGTGGCGCTGCCATTGCGCGAGCTTACGGAACTGGAAGAATCCACGATTCGCATCATGACGCGCATCAAGCTGGACCTGGTCGGGTTGAACGGATATGAAGACTACATGCCCTCGCAATTGAGCGGGGGCATGAAAAAGCGCGCCGGCCTGGCGAGGGCGTTGGCCATGGACCCGGAAATTCTGCTTTTCGATGAGCCGTCGGCAGGTCTCGACCCTATTACCGCGGCAGGAATCGATTCGCTGATCCTGAAATTGAAATCGGCCTTCCGCATGACCATTATCGTGGTGACGCACGAACTCGCCAGCGCGTTCATGATAGCCGACCGCATCACGGTAATGGACCGCGGCGAGGTGATTGCCACGGGAGCGCCGGACGAGATTCGCGAGAGTCGCCTGCCGCGCGTGCTGCAATTCCTGAACCGGATTCCCGATAGCGACCAGGAGGACGCGCAGGAGTATTTGCGCTCGCTGACGCAGAATTAGGTTTCAGGTGTCGAGTGTCAGGTGTCAGGCGCTAGGAAAGATCGAAAACCGGAAATCGAAACTCAAAACGTCTGAGTTAGGAGCCGAGTTTCGAATTTCAAGTTTCGGTTGTTCCGCCCCTGACACCTGGCACCTGACACCTCACCCCCAGTTCCCTTAACGAGGTAAAGCACCTATGGCGCGTAACAACGAGGAAATCAAAGTCGGAGCGGTGGTGGTGGTATCCGCGGCACTGTTCCTCGTCGCGCTGGTGTTTGTGGGCGGAGTCAACCTGCTTCGCCAACACAAGGTCGAGTACACCGCCTACTTCAAGTTTGCCGGTGGTCTTGAGCCTGGCAGCCTCGTCCGCTACGGCGGCTTCAAGGTGGGCACCGTCAAGTCCGCTGCCCTCGACCCCACGGATTCCACCCGCATTCGGATTGTTTTACAGGTCGATCCGGGCACGCCGGTGAAGACCAACTCCAAGGTGCGCATTTCGTCGCTGGGCTTTCTGGGGGAGAATTATCTGGAGATTTCGCCCGGCACTCGCGAGGCGGCGCCACTGCCTCCGGGGAGCGAGATTCCTACCGTCGAAATCGTCCAACTGGCGGATGTATTTAATAATGTAAATAATATCACCGTGAATGCCACAAAACTGGTTAACGACCTGGACGACCGCGTCCTGGCGCTGTCCGATAACGCCAACCAGTTAATCAAGAACCTGAACGACGTGGTGAGCCCGGGGAACAAGGAGCATTTTGGTTCGCTGCTGGCTAATGCCGATGGGATGCTGAAGGTATCGCGGCCGCACATGGAAAAGACGCTGGCCAATCTTGATACCGCGAGCGGCAAGGTGTCACCGGCTCTCGACAATCTCAATGTCACCATGACGAAGGCCAACAACCTGGCCGACCACCTGGACGGGCTGGTGGTGGATAACCGCAAGGAAATTCACGACGCCCTCCTGCGCTTGCAAAACTCCCTCGCCGATACGCAGAGGATGATCAACGACCTGGACGATACCCTGGGCTCGAATCGGGGCAACCTAGACGAGACTCTGGAGAATATCCGCGTCACCAGTGAAAACCTGAAGGAATTCACCGACACGCTCAAGCAGCGTCCCTACAGCCTGATCCGCATCAAGGCGGAGAAGGATCGCGTGCCGCCCGGAGGAAAGTAGGCAGAAGGCAGGTGGGCAGATCGGCAGATGGATAAGTCAAAAGGCAAAGGTCAAAAGCACAAGTCGATGCGGTTTTGGGTGGTGGGCATTTTTGAAATCTGAACCAGATGAATGGACACCAATTTGACGGTCAACGACGTATTCAGAAACGCAAGTCTTACGCTGAAGGATGATCCAGTGCTGTGGGGGACTCGAATATCTGACCTCCCCAAAAGCAAAGGTGTTTATGTGGTGGCGCGCGTCGGGGACCCTAATCTCGATTGCGAGGCGTGCGACCTGCCATTCATTAACCCCCTCCCTCCCGACCTTGTCCTTGACCTTGAATACGAGCGGCAGCGATGGCTTCCGAACGAACCCGTCCTCTACATTGGGGGAACCACACGAACGATACGCAAACGTATCGGAGACTTCTATAACCACAAGGTCGGGAACAAAGGTCCTCATGCCGGCGGTCAGGTCGTCAGGCTGTTGAAGTGTGACCGGTGGGTTTACTGGTCGCCCACAACTGACGCAACTGACCCGATGGAGTCAGAAAAGGTGATGATTTCTGCCTTCAAAAAGCAAGTGGATCATCTGCCGTTCGCAAATGGGGAACATGGGACGCCTAAGCGGATTCGGCGCTCAAGCTGATCCACGACCCGGTTTTGCCTTTTGCACTTTGCCTTTTGACTTGCTTTTACGGCTTTATCGCCCTGTGCTACGCTTTTCGGCTTCCTCTTTGCTGCCTACTGCCTTCTGCTTACTGCCTACTCACCCCTCTGGACTGATCCTTGCCTGCGACGGCTGCGCGGTGATGGTCAGCCAGTCGGCGCGTACGCGGTCCCACTCCTGGATGAACAGGCCCTGCGCTTCAAAGAACGTGCGAATGCGAGTAGTGTCCCAGCCGGCGATTTCCTCCAGGATCGGGTCCATGATGCTTAGGGCGTCGTCGCTCAAGACGGTGCGCTTGGCGATGGGCGCGATGTGCCGGCCCTGCGAAACGGCAATGGTAAAGCCGTCGCGGCGGTTCACATGCAGCATGACGTGAATGTCGGATCCGCCGTCTCCGACATAGAGGATACGTTCCGGACCGACTTGAAACTTCTTCTGTAAATCGTCCAGCACCGCCACCTTGCCGAACCCGGCGTTTACCCGGATGATGGATTCTACCTGCCCGGAACTGTCGTATTGCAATTGTGTGCCGTGGATGTGATCGGCGGGAATGATAGCTTCCAGCGCCGATTCAATAACTTCCTGCGGGGCGGCGGAAATAACGTGGAAGTCAAAGCGATAACCCAGGACGGCGCTGGCGAGCAACTCCGAAAGCTGCCGGATATTCTTCTTCAGCCGCACACTCTTTCCTGCCTGAACCAGGTGTTCTTTGCGGACCCGCGAGCGATACTCGGGGTCATGGAGCAGCAGATAGCTCAATTCGCCGCCTTGCTGCACCAGGTTCTGTATCGCCAGGGTCGCGACTTTGGATTCAAAAATCTGGGTTGGGATTCCCAACAATTCGCTGAGGACCAGGCCGGAGTCGTTGAAACTCAGGGTCTGATCGAAATCGCTGGCCAGCAAGTACTGCTTGACCGATGGAATGGTGGCTTGCATAAATTTCCTCCTCCCGTAGTCTCGAACTTCTTGGCTACGTCCAATGTTCAAATTCGATGAAGATTTGATGGCGGAGCGATTATCTGGTCAATGCCATGATCCCTTGGACAGTACTGGCGGCAACACTTTGCCACATCGCACCGTTGCAACGGAAAACGGACTGAGGGGGCCGACTCGGATTTTCTAGTGGATATCCCATCGCAAGTCCGATGTTAGCGGAAAGTCTCCGGATTCGTCAAATCCATTGAATTTATGACTCACATAAGCAATTTCCAGGAAACGGTACGCGGGAGGCACTATGCAGAGGACCGATGGGCCGGAGGCGCCAGTCCACTTCGTGAAAGTTCTTGTGGTGACAAAAAATGGTTGTGATAGCATTCGAGTCTGCGCTCCCTTTGACTGCCAGGGAGAGTAGTCTACAAGCGGAGATGAGTCAGAGGCATGGCGCGTCGAAGGTCCTTCGCGGGTGTTGGCCCAACCAGATTCTCGGGGGAGTTTGTTCTCCGATTGTTACTGGGCGTTCTAGTCCTGCTCGCCGTCATTTTTGTGGCCTTAGCAGGTGTGGGCGCGGGCCTGACCTACTACGTGACTCGGGCAAACAACTCGCAAGAAACGGTGAATCCTCAAAGCTATCTTCTAAATAGCTATATTTCCCTGAACTTCACTGACCGAAACGGGGGAGAGCACGAGGGCTGGCTTTTACTCGGATTGCGCCGAGCGCCGGTCATCATTCTCTGTCACGGCTACGACTCCAATCGCTCGGACCTGTTGTGGCTCGGAAGCGTAATGCGTGACAACCACTTCAATGTGTACCTCTTTAATTTTCATGGACCCAACGCCAAGGAGAACCTCTCGGACTTGGGAACCCGGCAGGCAGCCGACTTAAATTCGGCGATTGAAACCGTGACCAAGCAACCCGATGTTAATCACAGTCGCGTCGGATTATTTGGGATGTCCGTTGGCGGCTATGCCGCGTTGGTGGCGGCTGAGTCGAATCCAAAAGTGAAGGCTCTGGTGGTAGACACGGCCTATTCCGACCCTGAGCGAATGTTTGATGCGCAGATCGACCGTCTATTGGGTGGCTCCAGCGGGATGTTCCTCACTCTTACGGAAGCAGAGTTCCGCCTCGCGTCGCGGGGTGGGAACCCGCACGCATTGATGGCCAGCCTGCCAAGGCTTGCGAACATTCCGAAACTCTTTATTTCCGGGCGCGACAATCCTCCGTTGGCGGCGATGACCGAGGCAATTTACAAACAGGCGCCGGAACCCAAGCAGTTGTTGGTTCTGGAGCATTCAGCATCCACCATTGCCATTGAGGCAGAAAAAAAGGAATACGAGAATCAGGTCCTCAGTTTCTACTTACAGAACCTCTCGCTCCGCGCCGACTAATGGGCGAGCGGCGCGAACGCGTTTTCGTTCGCCTCGAATGGGTAGAATCTCAACGTTTCCTGGGTGCCTGAGCAGCGAATGAAATCAGCGGTGGTTGAAAACACGCCTCAAATCTCCCCGGCGACAGGGCCGGTCGAAACCCGACCGCGGGTGACCTTCACCCAACGGTTGCAATACTGGGCTGCGTTGAGCGTGCTCACGGCGCTCGGGCGGCTTCCCCACAAGCTGGCGCGCCGCGCCTGCGCTGTCTTGGCAGCACTGAGC
Source organism: Terriglobia bacterium (assembly GCA_052139985.1). Lineage (GTDB taxonomy): Bacteria > Acidobacteriota > Terriglobia > UBA7540 > UBA7540 > Bog-366. The sequence continues at coordinate 5,301 of JBKQVI010000179.1, read as the reverse complement.
TACTGGTTTTGGCCTCGACTGCGGCGAGTGGGCCTGTTCAATCTTCGCTTGGCATTTCCGGAATGGACTGACCAGCAACGGCGCCACACCATTTACGGTCTGTTTCAGAATTTCGGGCGCATGTTAGCCGACTACTCCCACTTCCCCCACTGGAATCGGGACAACATTGAGAACCTGATTATCTACGATGGATTTGAAAACTACGCGCGCGCCCAAAGCCAGGGGCGGGGCGTGCTCTTCCTGACGGCGCATTTTGGCAATTGGGAGCTAGGTTCTTTTGCCCACGGCGTGTACGGGTATCCCTGCCAGTTTGTGGTGCGCGACCTGGACAATCCGCTAATCGATCAGCTCGTCAGACGCTATCGCTGCCAAAGCGGCGGGAAGTCGATCGACAAAGGCGATTTTGCGCGGGGTGTCCTGCGGGCCTTTGCCCACGGAGACGCGGTAGGCGTGCTTATCGACCAGAACATGTTGCTGAACGAGGGCGTCTTCGTGGACTTCTTCGGCGTGCCGGCTTGTACGACGACGGGACCCGCGCGGGTTGCACGGAAAACCGGCGTCCCCATCGTCCTCGGGCTCGTAATCTGGGATACAAAGCTGAAGAAGTACCGGTTGCGCTTTGACGCCGTGGAATGGATCAAACGCGAAGACCCGGAAGAAGAGATCGTGGCCAACACGGCGAACTTCACCCATCTGATCGAAGAATATGCACGCCGCTATCCTGACCAGTGGCTCTGGGTACATCGGCGTTGGAAAACCCGGCCGCCCGGGGAGCCGCCGCTGTACCCCTTCTGACCGGGAGAGACCGAAACTGGAAACTCGAAAATCGCGGCAAGTTTCGAGTTTCCAGTTTCCAGCTTCGTCTGGCAGCGAGAGAGAAGCCGATAATGAGAGTTTCTGAGATTGCCAAATTGTTGCGAGGAAATCTTGCGGGCGATGCCGAGCGCGAGATCCGCGGCGTGGCCGCACTGGAAACTGCCGGGCCCATGGAATTAGCTTATGTGGAGAGTCCGCACTCGCTTGAAGCGGCCGCAGCTTCGCACGCCGGATGCCTGTTGGTGCCGGAGGGCGTCTCCCTGCCCGGGCGCACCACCATCGTGGTTCGCCATCCGAAGCTGGCGCTGATTCGAGCCGCCGAGGTGTTGCATCCGGTTCCGACCCCTCCCCCAGGGGTTCATCCTGCGGCGGTAGTGGCGCCGGACGCACAACTGGCTCCGGACTGTTCGGTGGGCGCAAACGTGGTGATCGAAAGCGGTGTCGCCGTGGGCGCGGGAACCCGGCTCTGTCCCGGAGTCTTCCTCGGCGCAGGCGTGCGCGTGGGAGCAAATTGCACCTTGCATCCCCACGTCACCGTCTACCCCGGCGCGCAGATTGGCGACCGCGTCGTTCTCCACGCGGGTGTGGTGATTGGGTCCGATGGTTTCGGATACGTGTTTACGGAAGGCCGGCAGGTGAAGTTTCCGCAGTTAGGCAAGATCGTGATCGAGGATGATGTGGAGATAGGCAGCAACACCACCCTGGACCGGGGCTCGCTGGGTTCGACAGTAATCGGCCAGGGAACGAAAATCGATAACCTCGTGCAGATCGCCCATAACGTAAAGATCGGCCGACACTGCATCATCGTTTCGCAGACGGGTATTTCCGGCAGCGCCGAGGTGGGCGACTATGTCGTCATGGCCGGACAAGTGGGTGTGGGCGAGCACGCGCACATTGAGGACCGCGTCATCGTCGGCGGGCAGGCGGGAGTTCTTCCCGGCAAGATCGTCCGCAGCGGATCGGTGGTTTGGGGGACGCCCTGCCGCCCCATGAGTGAATTCAAGAAAACCATTGCCCGGCTGGCGAGGCTCGATGCCCTGGCGGAAAAGGTGAAAGCGCTCGCGCAGCAAATGGATAAGCGCGCGTGAAGTTGGCGCGCTCGCGAGGCGGCTCATCAGTCACCCGTCGGGATAATCGCAGCATTCTCGACCATGAGGATTACGGTTCGCCGCGGGGCGCTCGTCCGGTGCATCACGCCCTTGGGAATTACGAAGCCCTGTCGCGGAGAGAGTTCGATCGTTCGATCCTCCAAATCGATCAGGAATCGGCCCTCTACAACATAGAAGAATTCATCGTCAGCGTCGTGCTTGTGCCAGTGATACTCGCCTTCCACAACCCCCAACCGGACCACGGATTGATTCACCTGGCACAGCGTCTGGTTGTACCACTTATGCGCGCAGGCGTCGGCGAGCGCATAACTTCTAAGGGCTTGAACAGGATGTTGAGCCGGGTTTCGTAAGGGTAAGACTGTGCGTCGCTCACGTTAGTTCCTCCCCCCGGATGGCTTTCAAGTCCATTATGGCACGGGCCAGTAGCCCAATGTCTTTGCAATCTACAAGATTTTGTCCGTTGTGGGAGGGTAAGATTCGGGGAACAAAAACGAGAACGGGGAACCGACTCCGGCTCCCCGTTTTAGGTATTCGTCGTTAATGCCGTGGCAGCGTCCGCGGGGCGTTGCCAACGGTGCGCACCGCAAGAGCGGTGTGTTTAACCGACTAACCTCTGCGTGCCCGGTGGAGTCTTACCTCCGTCGGTCAGCATACTTCCTTCATACGCCTGTCCGAGCCGAATTGCAAGCCCCAAGAGTACTATTCTTGAGTTGGTGGGAAGGTGTGCCCGGCCGCTGCCAAGCGGCTTGGTGAGAGGTTGAACTGGCAGTACGAGACGCGCTTAATCCGTTCTCAATGATCGACGAAACTTTACCCAGGCACGCCGCACCAGCGCGGGAGGAAATCTATAACTGAACCGAATCCAAAAGCGGATCCAAATTGCAAGCCATTCCGCGACGAGCATGGGTACATCTCGCAAAGGCGGCTCAGTGTTGCGATCTTCGTGTTCGAAGTACTGAACCTTCTTGCCGTCCCAGGCAACTGACACTTTGGGATGATATCGGAGGGTTGAGATGCGTGGCATTCGCGCGCCAAGATGCCTAAGTTGAGGTTCCAAGAGGAACCATTTGCCGTCTTTCTCAAACGTTACCCAGGCGTGGCCATCGCCGAATTTGCCGCACTTGCCCCCCCCACAAAACGCGCTGGATAGCCTAGCGCGAGGAGCTGTCGCCAGGCCCACAAGCCGAAATCAACGCAGTCGCCCATTCTAGTCCTCTCAAACTCCTCTGGGGGCTGCCAATAGTCGCGCTTCTGAATCTCAGTCATGTCTCGTCCCCGGCAACGAGAGAGGAACTTGCGCATTTCGCCGAAATCCTTACATTGGATTTGCAAGGGATGGGTCAAGTAGCTGCCCATAGGAGCCGTGGGGCGGAAGCCGGCTCGCCGCATGTGTGTGCCAGGACTTAACACCCTTTGGCCATGAACGTCGTAGAGTTCGGGAAACATTTCCGCGATCATCTGCGACCCATACTACCACCGAAACGACCAGCAGATTTCGGTTGCGCATTCCGCCGGAACTGGTATACTGCCTACTCGGTCGCAAGAGTCTACGGAAAAGCGCATATCCGCAATAAAAAAACTTTTCAAAACCCTTGACAAACGTCCGATGCACCTGTAGTATCAGTAATCGCTCTGTGAGACAATCCTCGACAGAGTAAAGGCAGTCGGGCCGCCGAGTAAGGATTGCGAAAGTCGGCGCCGTCAGCCAACCTTCCCCAAAATGGGGACCCCGAGAACATCGGGGCCTTTAGCTCTTTGACAACTGAGTTGAGCAAGCCACGTCAATCGAAGTTTTAGTTTAGAATCGATCGCTGAGCGACACCTGTTCCCTTGGCGGGGAACGGGTGGAGATCTTCTGTCAAGTTCGGTGGTGTATACCGACGTAAGACTGGCAGGGGACACTCAAAAGTTTAGCGTACAGGCGCTTATAGTTTGGCAGTCTGTGCGCGAGCCAAATTCAAACGAGAGTTTGATCCTGGCTCAGAATCAACGCTGGCGGCGTGCCTAACACATGCAAGTCGAACGAGAAAGTCTCCGCAAGGGGATGAGTAAAGTGGCGACCGGGTGAGTAACACGTAGCTAACCTACCCTCGAGTGGGGGATAACCTGGGGAAACCTGGGCTAATACCGCATAATATCCTGATGTCGTAAGGCATTGGGAGCAAAGGCCCGCAAGGGTCGCTGGAGGAGGGGGCTGCGGCCGATTAGCTAGTTGGTGAGGTAACGGCCCACCAAGGCGATGATCGGTAGCCGGCCTGAGAGGGCGCACGGCCACACTGGCACTGACACACGGGCCAGACTCCTACGGGAGGCAGCAGTGGGGAATTTTGCACAATGCCCGAAAGGGTGATGCAGCAACGCCGCGTGAGGGATGAAGGCCTTCGGGTCGTAAACCTCTTTCGATCGGGAAAAACGGCCCTGTGAAGAGCGGGGTCTGATGGTACCGGATGAAGAAGCCCCGGCCAACTACGTGCCAGCAGCCGCGGTAATACGTAGGGGGCGAGCGTTGTTCGGAATTACTGGGCGTAAAGGGCGTGTAGGCGGTGTGGTAAGTTGGGCGTGAAATCCCCGGGCTTAACCCGGGGGGGCCGTTCAAGACTGCCATGCTAGGGTGCGGGAGAGGGCAGTGGAATTCCCGGTGTAGCGGTGAAATGCGTAGATATCGGGAGGAACACCTGCGGCGAAAGCGGCTGCCTGGACCGTAACCGACGCTGAGGCGCGAAAGCTAGGGGAGCAAACAGGATTAGATACCCTGGTAGTCCTAGCCCTAAACGATGAACACTGGGTGTAGCCCCTCACGGGGCTGTGCCGAAGCTAACGCATTAAGTGTTCCGCCTGGGGAGTACGGTCGCAAGGCTGAAACTCAAAGGAATTGACGGGGGCCCGCACAAGCGGTGGAGCATGTGGTTCAATTCGACGCAACGCGAAGAACCTTACCTGGACTCGAAATTTTGTTGACAGTCTCAGAGATGAGATCTTCCCGCAAGGGACAGCAGAATAGGTGCTGCATGGCTGTCGTCAGCTCGTGTCGTGAGATGTTGGGTTAAGTCCCGCAACGAGCGCAACCCTCATCCTTAGTTGCTAACCCGCAAGGGAAGCACCCTAAGGGAACCGCCTCGGATAACGGGGAGGAAGGTGGGGATGACGTCAAGTCCTCATGGCCTTTATGCCCAGGGCTACACACGTGCTACAATGGCCGGTACAAACCGTTGCTAACCCGCGAGGGGGAGCCAATCGGAAAAAACCGGTCTCAGTTCGGATTGCAGGCTGCAACTCGCCTGCATGAAGCTGGAATCGCTAGTAATCACGTATCAGAACGACGTGGTGAATACGTTCCCGGGCCTTGTACACACCGCCCGTCACATCACGAAAGTGG
>JBKQVI010000178.1:0-3767 GCA_052139985.1 Terriglobia bacterium | reverse complement strand
GAAAATTGGGAATCGTGTTGGAGCAGGAGGTTCTACAGATTCTCCAAGCCAGAGATCGCTATGACCTCAAGAATCCTAAACCTGTCCTGGTCACGAATGGTTCTGTTGAACCAAAGGGACATGAGGTGGCCAAATTGCATGGGATTACGATCGTCGATTATTCCAACATCCATCGTATTGGGGCCATCGTCCGTGCAGCGTGCTGAATTCTGGTTCCCGACGGGATGAAGAGCCTTCGCAGCCGCCCGCGTCAGCACGCACGCGCCCAACGCGACCTACCGTTTGAACGAGCATGGTTGGTTTATTGTCAGCGCGTTCCCACAATAGGATGCATGGTGAATTTCGCACACGATCGAATTTCACCCTCGAAAAAACAGGGCCCGGCTCTGCGCCAATCCGCACCCTCCAGCATCGTTTAGTTATGATCGCTTGTCCTGACACCCCGCCACTATCATTTCAAGCGTGATTTCCACTTCGGAGAAACCAACATGGCGACGGCCTATCTTCCTCGCGTCACTGCGGCGGATCACGAAGCCTTGCGGCGCTTGGTCGGCAACTACCCAGCCGAATCGTACGAAAAATGGCTTTTTCTCCAAGCGAAGGAAATCGCGAATTGGCAAAGGAGCGAATGGGAGGTCATCTTAATTGATGTCGGTGCGGATGATTTCGTCCGATATTGCCGGGAGACTGGAGCAAGCTCCAACTTCCACACGTTCAGGGGTATCGCCTCTGCCAAGGCAATCGGAAAATTCAGTTGATGTCCGCGCAGCGAGCCTGGCCCCCAAAGAATCTTCGTTCACCTTTTCACCGGTCAGTCCGCTTGTCCTCAGAAAGCGCACACGAAGGAGGATGCTCCCGCGCTGCCGCTTCGCGCCAAGACCGGAAGTTGTCACCTTGCCGGGAAGCGGACATGCGGGTTCGTGCCCTATCTTCGCCATTCACGGGTGCTTCTCCCTTCACAAAAGCCGACCTTGGTCCAGCGCGCGCGAAAGCTCGTCGCGCAGTTTCAGAAGTCCATGAGCGCCGCTTCGAGCCTTTTCAAGCGACGTCCGGAAGCGCCCGAGCAGCATGACCCTTCGCAGGTCGTCGGGAGATTGAAAATCCTTGAGAACGGCGGGATAGCCCGGAGCCACCTCGACCGGGACCTGAGCACCTTGACGGTTCTGTTCGGATTCCTCCGGCGTCCGGAACATCAGACGACACTCCGCACGGAGCGCCTCGCGAACCGCTGGCTGTGCCTGGTCGCGAACGCGACGGACTTTTTCCTCCACGTCCGCCGGGATGGGCTCAATTAGGTCCGTAAGCTTGATCGTCATCGGCCGGATCCCCAAACCATTTCCGACCATACCACCTCAATGGGACTCGCAACTACGTCACCGTGAGGCATGTTTTTTGGCGAATAGGGGCTCTGATGCACGGGCCGCGGCACAGGCCTAAATCCGAATTCCTCCGGCGTATACGGGATCATGCCACACCCAATATCCAGCCCTCCACTTCAGCCAGCGCGCACTCAGGTGGGGTTAGTTCAGGTTTTAGGAATGACACAAGACGGCCATCCCGGTCAGCGCGAGAAAGACAAGTCACGATGCTAAACCTCAATAGGCCACCACAGAGACGCCACAAGAGTGATTATGAAGAAGAAGAAGAAGAGCACAGGCACCCCCTGCGTCAACATCGCAGCGTTTGCCTTCTGCCACCACGCTCGACGAGCGCGATGAAGTTCCCGATGGTGAAACGGCCAGTCATTGGTCCCGGGCAGTTGCTTCTCCAGTTCCCGACTGCGACTCTCGTACATCGAGTAATAGCCACTGGCTCTGTTGGTTATGAGAAACCAAAAACCAGATAGAACAGCCCCCAAGATCGATATCACTCGTTCTAGGACACAGCTGTGTCCATACAACGCGGCCCACGCCAAAACCATGATCGAGCCGGTCATCAGAAAATTGTAGAGAAGCCATTGCCGAATTTGATCAGTGTGCTTCCAGTGATCCACGTATGCGGCGTAGAGGGAATGTACTCGTGCGACATCGCCAGTTCGTTGGCTACGGACGGAAAGGCCGCGCGCCTCTTCTGTCGCATGAAATCTTCTCCAGACTCCCGGTCTGATTACGATCGCCTGCCCCGCGGTCAGATCGAGGCTTGTTGATTCGGCGACGTTTTGGTCTGAGCCTCCGAAGACGACCGTCAATTTCCCGCCGGTCACCGAGATATACTCCGACGCAATGTCCTCGTGCTTTTTCCAGTCGGGCTGCGCAAGCGCAGCGTTCCATTCCTTCACCTCGAAGTAGGATGTGTGTCGCAAATCGCCAACGGGGAAGAAATGCCCCATGGCCCAGCCAGGTTTCACCTGGGGCAGCGTAGCCGCGCCGCTCCAGATCTGATCGACTGGCATTACGACGTAGTCGGGATGCGCTTGCAGCGCTGGATCGGCTTTGTCTGACATCATCCAAGCGCCCGACACGTCCAAGGGAAGATTGCGTATTGAACCGGGATTCGCCGGATGGACTCCGGTCCGGATGCAACCATCTTCCCATTTGCCGCCTTTGACAAGGCGGGCGGCACGGAGACCGCCTCCGAAGCGCAGGATGGCGGACGGCCGGCCTCAGCCCGCCTTCCGACCAGGGAAATAGCAAAATTGCCCGTCATCCGGACGCACTTCTCCCGTCGTTTGGCTCGAACTCATGACGCGCGAACGCTCTACGCCGTGGACGCCAACAGCGGCGGTCGCGGCTCCGCGATCATTCGCAAGATGTCGGCGAACAGGTTTCGAGGAATGGCGACCTCCCCCAAGTGGAAGATGGCATAGCAGGGGTGGCTGACGACCCTCCCGCCGACCTTGGCCAGCCTTTCCGATGGCGGCTCGGGGTCATGTGCCGAAATGCTCAGTTGGAGCAAATCTCGTCCGCAACACATCCGAAGGCTGTCATCGCCGGCCAGGGTCGTTGCTCGGCTTCGATCCAATTCGTGGTGGCAAGGTCTATTCCCAATTTTACAACGGTCAGTCCCCCACCTTCGACGACCTTACCGCGCAAAATCAACTTTTGCCTTTCAGTGCACACTAGCAATTTCGCACTCAATCGAATTTACACCGAACATGCATGTGGCTGAGTTTATTGGGAATAAATCGCCGAACGGTATGTTGCGCCGCAGCATTATTTTTGACCGCGCAAGCCCATTACATCGCCGATGGCTCGTCATGATCGTTGAATTATCGTTCGACGCAGCCCGAGCGATTCCCACATTTTGACCCCTCGGTCTAAGTTCAATCGGGTTCGAATTTATTGAAGAACGGAATGGGGTCGATTTGCACCAGCCGGGTCACGTTGCCCGTGTGTCGCCGTTTACCCCTGCCATCAAGGTAGCCAACAACCACATTCACCCAAAACCGGTAGGGGCCGACATCGAAATGAAAAACGTTTCGCCTTTTCCAACCCATGTCGCCCGCCGTTGAACGATCACGTCGGCATATGGTTTGAACCAGCATGATCGGGGTGCTGTCGGCGCTTTCCCAAAGAAAGTCGTCGTCGAGGAAATCGTCGAAGTCGAGCTCGGAAAAGTCGAACCCAACCTTTTGGGCCACGGCCTTGTTGCTTGGGTAAGGGTGACTGTGAAAGTCGGCAAGCAGGGTTTGATGCGGGGCGAGACGTTTGAATAGCTCGTCCTTGATTTTGCCCGCGCGACGGTTTGGCTCGACGCTCAAGGCTGCCCTTTTGGCGGTAAGGCTGATGCTGAGCTTGTCGAGAAAAAACACGATATCGCCATTGGGG
>JBKQVI010000177.1:0-19537 GCA_052139985.1 Terriglobia bacterium | reverse complement strand
GAATGATCCTCTCTTTGTCTCTTACCCAGGGCTGCGCTACGCTTGCCCTGGGCTATTCTCGATAGCTCCACTGGACAAAGTCTCGTTCGAGCGTGAGGCCAGCCTTCTAGAGAGTCTCATGGAGTTCATCGAGACTCTTCTAGGTCATGACGATTATTATTGGCTCAGCCCACTTATTCAAAAAGCTCGGAAGTTGCCAGGCGCTCCCGCCGACGTGGATATGCGCGTGCGCGACATCTATACCTTGTGGGCTGATGTCATTCGGGACTATGCATCGCGGGATTACTATGAGCTTGTGCAGGGGTACTACCGGCCGCGAGTGACAACTTATATTCATGCCCTTCGCGCCGCGCTCGATCTTGACCAACGTATGGTGTATAACGTCACCGAACTGGACCGGGAGTACGACAGCATCGAAAGAAAATGGGTCGCGAACGGCTTTCCACTCGTGGACCGGCAACCCGACCCTAAGCAAGTCATAGCCACAATTCAGACGATGCTGGCGAAGTTTGCGGCAGCGGAAAAGGTCCGATAATGAACAGCGTCGGCAGGGTCTTGAGGCCGCAGTCCTGAAGAATGATAAGATCCACTCTTCGACATCACATGAAATTTCGGGGAAGCATGGGCTGGTCAAAACATCCACTTCGCGCGCGCCAGAAATACCGGTTTCTGATTATCCTATGCTTCTTCCCCGCCACGTCCATGGAGGCCGCACAAGCTCTCCCTCAAGCGACCGTCTCCGAATTGGCCACGCGTGCCGAACAATTCGAGGCCCAGGGTCGCTGGGAAGAAGCCGCGGCAGAATATCAAGAGATTCTGAAAATTGATCCCCACTCCGTTCCCGCCTTGAATGCTCTGGGAGCTTTGAGTGTGACTCAAGGGAAGTTCGAGCCGGGCATTTCCTATTACCATCAAGCATTGAAAATCAATCCGCGTGAATTCGGAACCAATTTGAATCTCGGCATTGCCTACTTTAAGATGCAGGACTATGCGTCCGCGACATCGCCTTTGGAGAGAGCCGTGCAGATCGATCCCACGAGCTTCCAGGCGCAGGAACTGTTAGGTGTGGCACTCATCGGTCTGGATGAATATTCCAAGGCCATTCCGCCTCTCGAAAAGGCTATGCACCTGAAGCCCGATGACGTCGGCTCAAATTACCTGCTGACTCGTTCGTACATCGAGACAAAACAATACGAGAAAGCCTTGAACGGGTTTCAGCACCTGGAAGAACTGGACCCCGGCTCGCCCTGGGTGCGCATTCTGCGAGGCCAGGCCTACGATGGTGAGGGTTCGTACGAGAAAGCTCTCGCGGAATTCGAGAACGCCAAGAAGCAATTGCCAGACGATGCCACGGTGCGGTTTTCGCTAGGTTTCATGTGCTGGAAGCTTCGGCATTACGATGAGGCAGAAAGCGAGCTCCGAGCGGCTCTGCGGCTGGATCCCCATTTCACGCAGGCCAAGTATTATCTCGCGGACTCTTACCTGTCCAATTTAAAGCCCGAGGCTGCTCTGCCCCTTTTGCAGAAGCTTGTGGTGGTGTTGCCGAAGGATTACCGGAGCCGAGTGGATTTGGCAAAGGCCCTGGAAAAGTTGGGCCGATACGACGAAGCCGTGCCGCAATTCCAGGAAGCCATCCGATTGGATCCGACGCACCCCGAGCCGCACTATCTGCTTGGGCAGACCTACCGGAAACTTAAGCGGCTGGATGATTCCCGGAGAGAACTCGAATTGGCGCAAAAAGTGCAATCCGAGAAGCGCGCGGAACAGGACGGTCTGGTTCGGGCGAGCGGCACGCACGGAGATCCCGGACGGGGTTTGGGTCTGGTCCCTCCGCCTGCGGGCAAAGACCCCGCGCCGACGCACCCGTGAAATTACCCAACGTTCATGGATACCAAGCTGTTTTGAATGAGCCCTACATGCGGAGATAACTTCATGCAACCTCACATTAAGCGGGCTGTGCGTCACTCACTGACACAAATGGGAACCCTGCAAGGACTACTTATCATCGGTCTGGTCTCCTTCCTCGTCCCATTGAAGGTCCTGGCAGCCGAGCAAGCATCGATTTCGATCATCGTCCCAACCACTCACGATCGGGTTGTGGATTTTGCCGCTCACGACTTGAGGGATTATCTAAAGCAACTTACCGGTGAACCGATCGCCATCGGGAGCCTCGCCACACAACACCACATCTACCTCGGAGAAATTCCAGCGAACTTTCCGGAAGCAGATGCTGCGAGCCTGCGCGGTGACGTCGAAAAGCTTCAGGAGGACGGATTCGTCATTCGTTCGATCGGGGCGGACATCGTAATCATGGGTAAAGGCAGCCGGGGCAATCTCTATGGGTGCTACGCTTTCCTCGAGCGGCAGGGGATACGGTGGTTCTTCCCCGGAAAACAGTTTGAGATCGTTCCGCACCACGCGTTGGATTGGAGTGTGCCGATAAACATATCCGAATCTCCGACGTTCCCCAAACGCATCCTCTTCTACTGGCCGAACAACTATTCCTCCGTGGAGGATTGGATCGACTTCTCCGCCAAGGTCCGGCTTAATCGCGTTGCCTTTCATTACACATGGCCGGCAAGAGATTGGTACATAGAGCTGCAATCGCGACTGTTACCGGAACTCCAGAAGCGCGGAATGGAGATCGAGGTCGGCGGACATTTCCTTTCGACCTTCATGCCTCGGACACTTTTCACTCAGCATCCTGATTGGTTCCGAATGAACGAGCAGGGTAAGCGCGTGAACGACTTCAACCTGAACCCGTTCAACCAGGAGGCGTTAGATTACCTCGCTTCCGGGGCCATCGAATACCTGCGGCAGATGCCCGAGGCGAGCATGTTCCATCTCTGGGCGGATGACATTTCGGGTGGCGGCTGGAGCCATGAGCCGGGAAAAGAAGACTACACACCTTCCGACCAAGCGTTGCTGGTTTCAAACTATCTCGTGAAAAGGTTGCGGGAGAAACTGCCTAACGCCGATCTGGCTTATCTCGCCTATCACGATACCGTTTTTCCTCCACGCGTGGTGAAGCCGGAAGCGGGCCTCGTCTATTTGTATGCCCCGCGGGAACGCTGCTATGCCCACGCGCTTAACGATCCGACATGCGAACTGAATCGGAAGTACGCTCAGGCCCTGGAAAACGGTTTGCCAGCGTTTGGCGGCGCCAATGCGGAAGTATTCGAATACTACGCGGACCAAATCCTCTACGAAAACATGACGAATCCGCCCATCCCGGAAGTCTTGAGTGCCGACTTGCAGTATTACCGCAAACTGGGAATTCCTGCAGTGGGTGCGTTGATGACCAACACGAGCAATTTCGTGACCCCGATGGTCAACATGTTTCTTTACCCACAAGCTCTGTGGAATACGCAGTGCGACCTGAAGCAGTCGCTCAAGGAATACGCCACGCTCTACTTTGGCGATGCCAGCCTGGTGAACTACTTTGAGGAACTGTCCCGTGGACTGGAAGATGTCCTGAAGGTGTGCCATTTCGAGCATCAGGGTGATGCGTGGGACGATGTGAGATTCGACCAGGAACCTGACGAGGCACTGGAATACCATGTCCACGGCCTGGAGGAAGCTATAGCCGGCCCGCTGGCGCGCGCGGCTGCCACCCTCGATCAAAGCGTGCGTCGAAGCAAGGACAAGCGCCTGCTTGACCGCTTGCTGAGTGAACAATTATCGATGAACTTTACCTTAGGTCAGGCAAGGCTCTTCTATCATCTGCTCAAAGGCGAGAGGCTTTACCGAATGTGGAAGAGCCAGCATGACCAGGATGCCGGCCTCAACGCCCTGACGGAGCTTGCCCTGGCCCGCCATACTTGGGAAAGCCAGAAGAGTTTCGTTGCCACTTCCGGCATGAAGGCGAATCCGCTGATGCCCGATCCCAGCCATCTGGAAGCCAGAACGGCGGAACTGATTCAAGCCATCACGAATGATCCTGCCACCGCCGTGGGAGTAAACATCTTTGGCTTCGCATCCGACCAGTTGGACGAACAGTTGATGCGCGGCGTCAATGGATATATCTTGGCCGGTCCTACTGGGTCAAAGGCCGTGTTGTGGACTGATGTCGCGGCCTACCGGTCCTCGCTGCATGGGGTACATGGGATTGCGTGGCTCGATGAATTGGGCCGGCCACTCAGCCGGAACACTCCGGATCTGTATGCAGCGCCAGCGGTAGCTGATGCCAAAGGCATGCCGGCCGACCAACTCTTTAGGACCCTGATCGAAAGCCAATCGAATCGTTAAGTAAAGAGGCATCGTGCACTTTCATCTTCTGGACTGGGTCATCGTTGTCGTGTACCTCGCAGGCACGATGGCGGCTGGGCTCTACGGAAAGAAGTATGTCTCCGGGCTCTCCGACTTCCTGGTTGCCGGTCGCCAACTGGGCACTTTCATTGGCATCGCCACGCTCGCAGCCACAGAGATCGGAACCATCACCTTCATGTACTACGCGGAGCTGGGCTATAAGACCGGCTTTGCCTCCTTTGTCAATGGCTTGATCGCTGGCGCCGTAATGATCTTTATCGGCCGGACCGGATTCATCATCCGCAAGCTGCGCGCGTTGGGCCTGATGACAATTCCGGAATTCTTTCAGGTGAAGTACAGCAAGAACCTGCGCGTGCTTACGGGGATTCTGGTCGCAACGGGTGGCATTCTGAACATGGGCGTGTTTCTAAAGGTCGAAGGGACCTTCCTGGCCATCATCAGCGGGATTTCCCTGGATCATCTGAAAGCCACCATGACCGCTATCCTGCTGCTTGAGCTTGCATACACGGTTCTGGGCGGCATGGTTTCCATTGTCATCACCGACTTCCTTCAGTTCATTGCCCTGAGTCTCGGAACGATTCTGGTTACGCTTTATTCGATTCACGTCGTCGGCTGGGGGCACATGCGCTACACAGTGTACGCTAGCATGGGGTCCGGGGGCTTTAATCCCTTCACCAACGCGCAGTATGGCTGGGCTTACATTGTGTTTCAGATTCTTCTTTGGATGGCAGTGGACACCTGCTGGCAAACTACCGCGATGAGAACCTTCTCCACGCGCGATCCGGAGACCAGCAAAAAGGTCTTTTCCTGGACGGGGTTCCTCTATTTGGGCCGCGGAATGATGCCGATGCTGTGGGGTATTGCGGCACTGGCGATGTTGGGGCCGAACGTGAACTCCCTGGAAGCGATGCCGGTGATGCTGACCCGGATCCTGCCCGTCGGCATTCTGGGACTGGTTGTTTCCGGCATGTTGGCCGCCACCATGTCAGTGAACAGCTCGTATCTGCTGGGCTGGAGCTCCATCATTGCCCAAGATATCATTGTCCCTCTTCGCAAGAAACCGCTCAGTTCCCGGAGCCAGGTCCTGCTCAACCGCGTCGCGAATTTGTTTGTCAGCCTGTTCGTGCTCTTCTGGGGGATCTGGTACACGATTCCTGGCCCCACCTACTTTTATCTCAACATCACCGCTTCGATTTTCCTTGCCGGCGCGTTTGCCGCCGTCATCGGCGGGCTATTCTGGAGCCGCGCGAATACGCTGGGCGGATACTGCTCCATGACTGCGGGGGCCGTGGGCGCGGTGGGCTTTTTCTTTTTCCGGGTACCCGCAAGTTACGCAGGGCTCGGGTCGTTCGCCCTCGCGGGGGTAGCCATGGTCGTCGGTTCGCTTCTTGGGAAGAACCGGCCCCTTCACTGTCCCGGCGATGCGAGTGCACAGCCTCAGCCAGTGTAACTCTAAGTTTTTAGGGGTTCGGGTTCGTGGGCATGCCATAACAGTTTGGGGACGTCGATAGACTCCGGCGTGCTCAAGGCAAGGACATCGTCCGTTGCGCGATGTTGTGCTTGTAGAATTGGACTCGTAACGCTAATCGCACGTCAGTAAAATCTTCGTCAGCGAGGGTTTCCTATGCATCCCTTCAATGTGTTGCGTTGCCTGGTTCGGATTCTGGGTGGTCTACTGCTCATCGGTTTTGCTGGGGCTGGCCTCGGAGTGGCGCAGACGCCCATGGTGATTCCGCAGCCGCGAGAACTGCAGGCGCAGGCGGAGAATTTCAGAATCACTTCGAATCTTGAAATCGTGTTACTTCCCGTTCTGGCCGCTGAGGATCGCGCCGCAGCCGATAGTCTGGCCGACGAATTAAAGACCGTGACGCGGACGGACTTCGCGGTTGTCTCCTCCGTCCCGGCCGCGACTACACCTGCCATAGTACTCGGCCGGTTGGACCAGCCGTCCATGAAACAACTCCTCGACGCCCGCGGCGTCAACACCAGTGGTATCGGTGAGCAAGGTTACGTCCTCGACGTCACCGCCAGCCGGGTGCTGGTGGCCGGGAAGGATGTCGCCGGCCTTTTCTACGGTGTCCAAACAATTCGCCAACTTCTCGTCGGCGAGGCCCAGAACGCGGAAATCCTGGGCGTACAAATCCGTGACTGGCCGGTCATGCTCTATCGCGGCACACAAGTCGATATGGCCCGCGGTCCCGTTCCCAAGCTCGATTATCTGAAGCGTATCGTCCGCACCCTCGCGGAATTCAAGCTGAACCAGCTCAATCTCTACATGGAAGACTCGTTTCAACTGAACGGCCAGCCGCTGGTCGGCGTGCTCAGCGACACACTGAAGCAGGAGGATTGGAAGGAGCTCATCGCCTACGCCGCCACTTACCATGTGGACGTCATCCCGGCACAGAATTCCTGCGGGCATCTGCACAAGGTTTTGCGGTTTGAGAAGTATGCGAATCTGGCGGAAACGCCCCACGGCGACGTCCTGGCCCCTCAGGCCGAGAGCTATGACTACGTCCGGAGCATGTACGAGCAGATGCTTCCGGTTTTCTCATCACAGTTCTATAACGTAGGTTGCGATGAGACGTGGGACCTGGGTCGCGGCAAGAGTGCCGCCCGCGCGCAGCAAATCGGCCTCGGCAAACTCTATATAGAAAATCTGTTGCGCGTGCATGATATTGTGCGCAGCTACGACAAGCAGGTCATCTTCTGGGGCGACATTGCGCTCCAATATCCGGAACTTATCAAAACCCTACCGAAAGACATGCTGGTTGCCACCTGGGAGTATTCCGTTCATCCCAACTATGAAAAATGGCTGAAGCCTTACACGGACGCTGGGATGAAGATCATTGTGTGCCCCTGGGTGGGGAACACCAACCTAACCATGCCGGACTACGAGCAGGCGGTCTCGAATATTGGCCGCTTTGTGGGCGAAGGCAAGGCGGCGGGCGCGATCGGCATGGACAACACCGTTTGGAACGATGACGGTGAAACCCTCTATGGTTTGAATGGATATAGTATCGTTTATGGAGCGGCCGCCGCTTGGGAGCCGGGAGTCCCCGACGTGGCCGCCTTCGATCAGAAGTACGATTGGGCTTTCTATCGCAACACTGACCATCGCTTCGTGGGCGCCATCAAGGAGCTCAGCGGCATCAATGAGACTTTGCGGCGTACAGATCTCGGCAAGGTTTATGGTGAAGACTACGGAGGGACGGGCAACGACCTGTTCTGGCGCGATCCCTTCTCCGCGGCGGGCCAGGATGATGCCCGAAAAGCCCTTGCGGTGGCCCCGCAGGTGCGCCGCATGGCGGAGGACGCCTTTTCGGTTTTTGCCAACAGTGCCCAGCGAGCGCGCCGGAATGCCGATACGCTGCCTTACCTCGAGTGGTCGGCGCTCAAGCTGGATGCCCTTGGGATGCGCTATATCTACCTTCAGGAGATGGCGGAACTTTATGCCAACTCCCTCGCGCACCAGAAGGACGCCGACCCGGAACTGGCCTCCATGGGGCTCGAGAAGGTGGAAAGCACCAACGGCCGGTTGGAGGACCTGCGCGATTACACCACCAGGCTTCGCGAGCTTTACGAGCAGTTGTGGCTTGGCGAGAACTATCCCACCTGGCTTCCCAACATACTCCAGCTCTACGATCGGCAATCCCAGATCTGGCAGGCGAAGATCGCTCAGTTCAAACAATTGCAGAGCGATTTCGATCAGCGAAAGCCGCTCCCACCGGCGCCATCGCTGGGGTTGATGACGGTGCCGGCGGCGAAGTAAAGCGAGCAACGATGGGCAGACTGGACGGCAAAATCGCCATTGTCACCGGGGGCGCGGGGCCGGGCATTGGCCACGGGATCTCGAAGGTCCTCGGGCGCGAGGGCGCTTTCGTTGCGATCCTGGAAATCGATCTCGAGGCCGCTAAAATCGTCCGGTCGCAAATTGAGAAGGCGGGCGGCCAAGCGGCGATCTTGCGCTGTGATGTCAGCAAGGCCAGCGACGTTCGCACTGCCGTCGAGCAGGTTGTCCAGGAACGCGGAAGGCTGGATATTTTAGTGAATAGTGCCGGGGTCGGATTGATCCGTCCCGTTGCCGACGCGACCGAGGAAGAATTCGACCGAGTGGCTGCGATTGACCTGCGCGGCATGTGGCTGTGCTGCAAGTTTGCTATTCCACACATGCAAAAACAAAAGGGCGGTGCGATCGTCAACGTATCTTCCGTACACGGTCGCGCCACGCTGCCAATGTTTGGCATCTACGCCGCCATGAAGGCAGGTGTAGTGGGCCTGACGCGAGGCATCGCCGTGCAGTACGGCCCTGACAACATCCGCGCCAACGCCATAAGCCCGGGCCTCGTGGACGGCATCCAAACCCGCGAAATTGTTGCCAAGCTTTCCACCAACGTCGACGGGTGGTTGGACGATTACACCAGCCGGCATCAGGCCATTCCGCAGCTCATCCAGCCGGAGGATGTCGGACACCTCGTTGCCTTCCTTGCAAGCGATGAGGCGCGTTACATCACGGGGGCCGAGATTCCTATAGACGCAGGCACCTGGGCCCAGCTCACCAGCCGGGATTGAGGGACTATGCGCATAACAGCCATTGAAAAGATCAAAGTCGTGGTGCCGGCGAAACCGGACACGATCAACAGCCCTGAGGTCCGTGACCCGATGCACATGCTGGTGCTCGACGGCCGGCCGGCATGGCAAGTGCAGTTTGACCAGATTTGGAAATACATCTATCGCGTCCAGACCGACGAAGGGATCGAGGGTTTGGGCGAGAGTTACCGAGGGGTGAATCCACTGGTCGTCGATGGGATCATCGCAAGCTTGATCGGCGCCGATCCCATGAAGATGAATCTGCGTGACCTGCCGATTGCCTGGTCGCGTGAATACGACGGCTTCGAAGCCGCGATGTTTGACCTGGTGGGAAAGGAACTCGGCGTGCCCGCCTACCGCCTGATCGGCGGCGCGTATCGGGACGCAATCGACGTTGATTACTGGACGGGCCGCCGCATCACAGCCGATGCCATCCGCAAAGCCCGGGAAGGATGCGAAGCTGGATTCCACGGGATCAAATTCAAGTGCAACTTGCAGGACGACGTGGTGGCTTGGGCGCAGGGTGTGCGTGAGGCGTGTGGGCACGCGTTCCGTATCGTGCTTGACCCCAATACGCGTTTCGAGCGGCCCGCCGAGGTATTGCGCTTTGCCCGGCAACTGGAAGCGGCGGGGAATATCCAGTGCCTGGAAGACCCCGTGTCACGGTGGAACCTGCAATGGTATCGGCTACTTCGCGAGAAGACTTCGCTGCCCATCGCGTTGCACGTTGCCTTGCCCTACCTTGAGTTGGGCCAAATGCTGCAAGATACCGTCAAAGCTATTCAGCTTGAGGCCGTGGATTACTTCAATTTCAACTGCGGCATCGCGAACTTCGTGCGCATGGCCGATATCTCCGACGCCGCCGGGATTCCCTGCTGGCACGGCAGCGAGGTGGACTTGGGCATCCTCGAAGCCGCCTACCTCCACGCTTGTGCCGCGGCCCGCAACTGCACGCTGCGGAGTGACGTCTTCAGCGAACTCGTTCGAGAAGATGACTTAATCGTGGAACCGATCGCAATCAAAAACGGGCAGGCCGCGGTGCCTCAAGGTCCCGGCCTGGGCGTTGAGTTGGACGTGAAAGCCGTGGAGAAATACCGAGTCATTTGACCGCTGCCCTCAACACCCTCGGGGAAAAACCTGTCAGGAGCGCGCCGCCCCATTGTGATCGTAAATCGCGACCTGATGAGAACTACCAGTTATTGCGCCTTTGTGAACTAGGTTGTTACAAAGCAAGCCGTCCGTCCCAAACAAATCTTCTCGACATGCGCTTCCCTTGGGCCTGTGGCCACTGATTAATAGCCGTTATCTGCACTAGAAGCATTTTGAATGGCGCGGGGCGGCATTTAGTGCCATATTTGCAAAATCGCCATAAAGTAGACAGGAATACCGGGCCGGATGACTGAAAAATCTCTTGACAGGCACGATGCACTCCGGCAAAATCGCAGCATCTGATTACTTCGCCGGGTCATTTGCAGCGCCTCGGCTTCTTTCTTGCGTCCAGACGGGTCTCGGTTTGTATTCGCGCGAGTTCTGCGTGGCTTTGGCTCATTCGATCAACCATAACCTTTGAGGACCTCTGGAGGTGAAGAATGCTTTACCGAGGCGATAAAGGCAGCAGCCCCTTTTGGGCGTGCCTTCTGCTTGCTGCTTTCACAGTTTTCCTTGCCCCTTCCTTTAGTTTTGGCCAAACTGTCAACGCCAGCCTTACCGGCACCGTAACGGACGCTTCCGGCGCGGTGGTTCCGGGCGTGGCAGTTACTGCGACTAACACGGCCACCGGCATCTCGACCAAGACGACGACCGGCCCTGCGGGCACCTATAATCTTCCTTCCTTGCCCGCAGGAACCTACACCCTTGCTTTTCAAAAAGAGGGATTCACCCAAGAGGTCGTAAATGGAGTCATCTTGCAGGTGGATCAACACGCGAGCCTGGACTCCTCTCTAAAAGTGGGCAGCGTTGCCCAGCAAGTGGAGGTGACCACGCAAGTGGCGATCGTCAACACCGAATCGGCTTCGGTTGGGACCGTGATCGACACAACACAGGTCGTGGACTTGCCTCTGAACTTGCGGCAGTTTGGCTCGCTGGCCACCCTGGTTCCCGGGGCCGTGACCGACAACGGGGGCTTTGCCAGCAGCACGATCGGCTCCCCCTTCAGCCAGACCAGTTACAATTCGGATGGCAACCGCTCCTCCAGCAACAACTACCTGATTGACGGCGTCGAGTCGAGGAATCTGTCTTTCGGCGGCTTTGCCCTATCGCCTCCGCCCGATGCCATCGAGGAATTCAACCTGGAAACGAACATCTATGATGCTTCGTTCGGCATGACGGCCGGTTCCACCATCAATCTCGCCACCAAGTCCGGCGCCAATATGATCCACGGCGCCGCTTACAATTTTTTGCGCAACGATGACTTGGATGCCCGAAACTTCTTTGACTTGAATCAGGCGAACCCGGTGACCGGCACCGAACTTCCCGGCACGGCACGGCCCACGTTCCGCCGCAACCAATTCGGCGGCGTTCTCGGCGGACCGATTAAGAAAGACAAGGCCTTCTGGTTCATCAACTATGAGGGCTTGCGCCGCACACAAGGCCAGGAGCAACTGAATACAGTGCCCACGCCGGCTGAACTGAGCGGAAATTTCAGCGCTGCGTTGACCGGAAAGACGGTCAACCTTTGCGGCGCTGGTGGACCAGCAAATCTCAATTTTGACACTGGCCAAATCTTCAATCCCGGCACCGTTACCTCTTATACGTGTCCAGGCGGTAGCGCCTTGGCCGGCTCCAGCATCCTCGTGGGAACTCCCGTATCTGGCAACGTCATCACCAGTATCGACCCGGTGGCTGCGCACACTCTTTCCCTTAACCCTTTTCCAGCGCCGAATTATCCCGGGAGTGCAACCAATTATGTCCAGAACGCACCGGTTACCGAGCAGGACGACTCGTTCATCAATCGCATCGACTACAACCTGAGCGAAAAGGACCAGATCTTTGGCCGTTACATGTTCGGGCAGTCGAGCTGGAACGACCCCTATTCCGGGTATAGCGACCTGCCGACCTTCGGTGACACGCTGTACTTCCGCGGGCAGAACATGGCCCTGGGGTGGACGCACAGCATCAATCCCAATCTCTTGAACGAGGTTCGCCTTGCCTTCCAGCGCGATTGGGATGTTGAAAACTGCGCCTCCTGCCCTCGCGCCCCGAACTTCATGAGCAACTTTGGAATCCAGGGCTTGACGGGGTACTCAGCCAAGGACATCGGCTTTCCGGTTTTTCAGTTTGCGAATTACGGGTACATCGGCGACTCCGAATACCGGCCGGTGATCAGCCCCGATATGATTGAAACGTACGGCGATAGCCTCACCTGGACCCACGGCAAACATACCACTAAAGTGGGCGCCTCCATGCAGTTCTTCCAAGTGTTGGGCGAGCAAGCAGCGGTTTCGCCCCACGGCTATCTTGATTTCGATGGCCAATATTCCGACCTCAATGGGGAGGTTACTCCCACCGTCAGTATTAATGGGGCGGCGGTGGGGGCGGCGGATTTTGCCGACTTCCTCCAGGGCTACCCGAACGGCGCCAGTGACCAGATCCGCTATCTGGGTACCAATCAGGCGGGCGGGAAATTCTGGTCCTATTATGGGCAGGACGATTGGAAGATCAGGTCGAACCTGACCTTGAACCTCGGCCTACGATGGGAGTACCGGGGATTTCCGTACGATAAACGCGGCAACTATGTAACCCTTGAGCAACTCGGCCCGGCGTTTTCAGGTCCCGGTGACGCCGTGATGGTGTCTGCCCTGCCCAATGCCCAGAATGACGCCTATTGCAGCAATCCCGAGTACGCCTTCCTGATCTCGCCGGACACGGGTAACTGCCTTTTGGCGAACTCGGCCCTAAGAACCTCGATGGGGTTCACGGGAGGAACGCGCCGAACGTTGGTGTTCCCGGATCACAAGGATTTCGATCCGCGCATTGGGATTGCCTGGAAGCCGCTGAAAACCGATAAAGTGGTGGTACGAGGTGGCCTCGGCGTTTTCACCGACTTACCCAACTTCAATAACCAGCACTTTGTGAACAACAACCCTCTCACCGGAACTTCGATTGAATATGCCGCTCCTTCGGTCGGGGCCCCGGAAGTGGTTAACGGATCCATCGTTACGTCGGAAAACGTGCTCTCCGCCGGTGGTATCCCGCCGCTCACCGATCAGTTTGTCTCCCTCTATGTTTCGCCGACCTACAGGGATCCTCAAATTGTGGAATATAGCTTCGGCATTCAGTCCCAGCTTGCTCAGAATTGGGCTCTGGAGGTTGACTATGTGGGAAACAAGGGGTACTTGCTCGGGGACCTGCACCTTCCCGGCAATCAGCCCAGGCCGACGCCAAATGGCGCTACTCCGGCCGCGACAGCCGCGGCCCAGCAGGCCAATCGGCCCTTCCCCGAATTCGGCGAAATGCTATACACCAGCAGCAACGCCAAATCCAACTACAACTCGCTTCAGTTGAAGCTCACCAAGCGCTTCGCCCAGGGGTTCACCTTCCTGGCCAGCTACACTTGGCAAGCCACTCTTGATGACAACGAGGGCGACGAGGGATTTGGCGGCGGCGTGGGAAACACCGACGGCCAGAATGACAATTGTATTCCCTGCAACTACGGCCCGGCCTACAGCGACGCTCACCAGCGCTTTGTGTTGAGCGGTGTTTGGCAGTTGCCGGTCGGAAAGGGCGAGAAGTTCGTCAACCAGGGTGGCATCGTGAATGCGCTTGTGGGAGGGTGGCGGGCCTCTGGTATTTTAAGTCTCCAGGCGGGCTTCCCCCTCACCGTGACATCCTACGACTACTCGAACAGTCTGTCCGCGAACGAATACGCCGACCGCACTTGCAATGGCAACAGCGGTCCCAAGACGGTGGCAGAGTACTTCCAGACCAACTGCTTTACCAATGCCACGCTCGCGGCCGCCTTAGCGGCTGGCACACCGCGCTATGGCATGCAGCAGCGCGACGACTTGACCGGTCCTCCTTTCACCGATCTGGACTTCGCCCTGCTCAAGGACTTTGCCATCCACGAAAACTACAAACTTCAATTCCGGGTTGAGACGTACAACACGATCAATCACCCCAGCTTCGGGAACCCAAATTCTTATCTACCCGAGGGATATCCAACTGTTTCCAACACGGTCGGGCTGATCACTTCAACCGCCAACCCTAACACTCAGCGCGAAATCCAGTTTGCCTTGAAGTTCTACTTCTGAGCCTGAGTTTCCGGTCGACTTGAAAAAGGGGTGCGTCCTGACGCACCCCTTTTTTCTTGTGGCGGTTTCCCTGATGATGTAGCTGGCATTATTCTGCCTCACCATTAGCGCCCGAACGCGAGCGACAAGCGACGATATCCGTTGGAACTGTCGGCCAAAGCCCAACCAACTCCCTTCATAGGATCCACTCCTCAGTATCCGCCCTTTCGAGCGCTCAAGCGGCGCACTCCGCAGTCTTAACGGGTCGTGGATGGGACGGGACAGGTAGGGAATACGATTGTTGCGATGGACTGAGATGCTCGTCGCGCTGAAGCCGCTCCCTCAGCGCCGATCGGTCGCCCACGTTGAGCTTTTCGAATACCCTCGCTACATGGAATTTCACAGTGCTTTCAGAGATTCGCAGGATATCTGCAATCTCTTTGTTCGACATGTGTCTGGCTACTAAAGCGACGATTTGTCGTTGTCGCGTGCTAAGGGTCGCCTTTTCCTTTGCCACGTCTGCGTTGCCTGCCGATGAAAAGCTTATGTACTCTTGCATTACATGTGCCGGAAAGTGAACGTAACCGCGTGCAAGCGACCGGACTGTCGCGACGAGTCGGGTGCGAACGTCGTCGTACGGCAGGTAACCATGAAAGCCCATGAGAAGCACGCGCATTAAGTCCTGGTCAGACGCTGACTCCCCAAGGAGAAGGTATTTGCACGGGCGCTGCAAATCTGCTTGCAGATCTCGTACAGTCCGCCCGAGCCGATCGCCCGGGGTCGCGTCCATGACGAAAATGTCCGGGTCTCGATTCGAACACCGGCCTGAACGGCCTGGGTCGTATCGCCGCACGGTAATTTCACTATCTCGGCGCAGTAACTGAACCAAGTACTCCCCAGCGAGTGGATGCGACAATACAAGCGAGACGCACAGTCTCTGACTGCTCATCGAACCCTCCCAATAAGTCATTCCGGGAACTGTTACTTACCACATTGTACAACATAACGCTTTGATTAGTGCTACGTTTTCATCCCTCGCAGGACGGCCCATCCCAACGGGCTAATCCTCGGGACTAGGGCCTAAGCCGGACGGCAGGTCAGGTGTACCGTACCCCGCGGGCAGTTGTATGAACCCCCGCCAAAACATAAACTCTGCGCGATTATGGGCGAAGCAGCATATGCCCAGCAACCGCAAACAATTGTGATCGTCCGAAACGGAAATCAGAGAGGAGACAATCATGTCAGGAAAAAACTGCAACATTGCGACCCTAAGGAGACTCTTCGCCATGCTGTGCTTACCCGTTCTGGCCTCCATCACCGCGCCCCCGGCAACGGCGGCCTCGCTCCCCACACATCATGTGCGCGCAGCAGTGATAAGCGGCCAAGCAAAATTCTTGAATTCCGTGCCCGCCGCTCAGACCTTGCGTGTCGGCATTCTTCTGCCGATACGCGACCAGGCGGGCCTGAACCAGTTCTTGCAGGACGTCAACGATCCCTCCAGTCCGTCTTACGGGCATTTTCTTACGGTCCCGGAGTTCACCGAACGCTTTGGGCCGACCCAGGAAGATTATAATGCGGTAGTCTATTTCGCTGAATCGAAGGGAATGACCGTGGCCACGGTTTTTCCCAATCGGCTGCTCATCGACGTCATCGCATCCGTCGCGACCATCGAGAGCGCCTTTCACGTGAAGATGGGTGTCTATCAGCATCCCACCGAAAACCGCGTGTTCTTCGCGCCGGACCGCGAGCCGACGGTTGATTTGAACGTTCCGCTGTGGCACATTGCCGGGCTCGACGACTACTCGATTCCGCAGCCCGCACTGGCGAGAGCACAGGGAGCCACTCAAGCCACTGGCTCTGGTCCAAATGGTCAATTCCTTCCCGGCGACATGCGGGCAGCTTACTACGGCGGCACTGCCCTCACCGGCAGCGGCCAATGTGTCGGCCTCGCTGAATTCGGCGGCTACCTCATCAACGATGTGGCACTGACCTTTCACGGGGCCGCTTCAGGTAGCACGAACGGGACGAATTTCACGCTGACCTACACCACGGGGGGCGTACAGTACACCATTCCCATCAACAACGTTGCTTTAGGCGGGTTCGTAGCGGGTACCGATACCGGCGACGCGGGTGAACAGGCGTTGGACATCGCGCAGGCAATCGGCATGGCTCCAGGTTTGAGCCAGGTTCGCGTGTACACTGTTCCGAACGCTTGGACTCAAAGCGGCCAATACGTGTTCCCGTCCAATTCGGGCGATTCGCTTATCTTCAATCAGATGGCATCGGACAACGCCTGCAAGCAACTGAGCCTTTCTTGGCACTGGGATCCGGAGGACAAGACAGCGAACGACCAGGTATTCCAGCAGCTTGAATCGCAGGGGCAGAACTTGTTTGTCGCCTCTGGGGATTGGGGTTCGTTCCCTACCCCCACCCCTTATTACTACCCAGCAGAGGACGATTACGTGACGGGTGTCGGAGGGACCACCTTAACTACAAATGGTGCGGGCGGCTCGTGGGCCGGAGAGGACACGTGGGGAGGACCCTATAACCTATGCACAGTGCCGCCCTACTATGGCAGCAGCGGAGGCATTTCCCCGGACGGCATTCCCATCCCCTCCTGGCAAAACCAATCAGGCGTGGTCAACTCATCCAACAAAGGATCGACGGTCTATCGGAATATTCCGGATGTGGCCGCGGAAGGCAATTGCGACAACTATTACTGTAGTCAGGGTACTTGCACAAGTTCGGGTGGCGAGGGCGGCACAAGCTACGCCGCGCCGCGTTGGGCCGGCTATTTGGCTCTAGCCAATCAAGAACAGGTTGCCGACGGCAAGAGTTCCTTCACCTTCATTAATCCCCTCATTTACACGATTGGTCTGGGGTCAGGCTACACCGCCGCCTTCCATGACATCACAATAGGCGACAATTATACTGCCACGAACCCGAGCTTATACCCGGCAGTCACAGGTTACGACTTGGTGACGGGCTGGGGCAGTCCGAACGGGTCCGGCCTGATCAATGCACTTACCGGTACCACAGGTTCCTACACTATCTCATTAACTCTCGAGGTTACCGGCTCATCCTCATATCCTTCAGCCAGCTTGTGCGTAAATGGCACGTGCGCCAACGATTCCGGCGGGGGCGGCTCAGCGAAAGCGACCTTCGGCAGCGGCAGCAATATTTCATGGACGACTTCGGGTCCAGCCGGTTCATGCGCCCTTCCCGGGACGGGGGGGCAGCATGGCACATGGGTTTATGGGGGAGTGGGCGGCTATATAAATAGCAGCGCCCATAGCGGGGAATTTACAATGCCTGCGGAAAACATCTCATTGGTCACGGGGTGGACGTGCGAGGCCAACTAACGCGGAGTGGGCACGCGTCGCCACGTCAGGCCTTAAGAGCGACTTCTGGTGTTGCGCTCGCTGCGTCCCGCCCAGCCGAGTGGATGAATGCGTCCATTTGCTGCCGCGGGGGCGATACGCTGCGCATTCTTTTAGTCAAACATCAACTGCGAAATCCAGTTCGCTCTGAAGTTTTACTTCTAAGCTCGGATTGTGCGGGATTTCGGGGGGTGCGGCGTGCCGTACCCCCCTTTCCTTTTTTCGATAGCCTGAAGTCCAGGGTGAGTTTCGCGATCCTCCCCTCCCCCAGCGGGGCGAAAGCAGAAATCCACGGTACCCAGTTCTCCTGGTCCGAACCCTTTCCTTGTTGGGGTCTCGTGGAAATAGGCCCATCAATAACTGTCCCAGAGGTAAGCCACTGGTTTGACCAGTGAGACTGGAAGCGGTTTGACCGTTCCCGCCTTCCCCGAAGGGGAAGCCCTTGAGTAGCCGTAGGTGCAACCTACGGGAAGCGGGGCGAGGAAGAACGCCCGGCCCTGAAGGGGCCGCACCATGATGGTCGACCCTTTCCGGGTCGCCGATATCGCTGCTGATCCATCCGTGGGCGGCGGGCACCGAAACCGTGCCCTGGCCCACGGCTACTCACGGCGAACCCCTGCGGGGTTCTGCAAGCAAACGCGCGGGGGAGAAATCAGACGATGCGGATAACCGCCTTTGAGGCGGTCCTATTGATCAAGCCACCCGCTCTTGCGGGGGTGTCTGACTCACCAAGCCGCTGAGGTGGACGGCCTCCTCGCCGACTTACGCCCACTTACGGCGAAATCTCGCGCCTCAAATCTTTGCTGAGCTTTTCGATCTGCTTCAGGCGCGCGGTCAGGTCCTGGGGAACCTGGCCTTTCGTCACCTTATCGACATCCGCTGGAATGGTCTGCACCAGCTTCGCGAGCTGGTCCGCTTCCTGCTTGAGCTTGGCCGGGTTGGGCGGCACGTGGCGCTCTCCCCGCACAACTGTGGGTGGCCCGCCGATGTCCGGCAGGCCCGGCCGGGCCGGCTCTGGAGGCGGAAACGTTCCGGGGATCTGTTGGCCCCCGCCTTGCGGTAAAAGCATGACGAAGGCTAAGAGGCAGGACATCGGAAGCAGACTGGCAGTTGGCATGGGGCACCCCTTCCTGACGATCCACCCATTATAAATGAAGAGCAGGTCGAAATATTGCAGGTCATTTCTCTCCATTTGCGGGGGTTCAAACTGCCTAACTGATTTGAAAGAGATCGCGGTCCGGAAGGCCATGCCACGAGGTTTTCCAGAGTCATGGAGGACAAACCGCGGGCCTCGAAGACGGGTCCGCGCTAAACACTTCTGCGCGCGGTTTCACCGTCGCCGCGGCCGGCGTGGCGCACGACGTTTTGTCATCCTATCTGGCAAGCCTTGTAGCCCCTTTCCTACGGGTAGGAAATTACGGGCCGGAATTGTAAAATCTTTTCCTACCGGCAGGAAATTGGCCGATTTTCCTGTTGACAACATATCTTGCCTCGGCGCTAGGCTTAGAGGATGAGCAGCGCGCCGCCGGACGGAATTACTTTCGGGTGCAGGGCCGGCTTCCCGCCGGTACCCCCGCCCAGCCGGCAAGATGCTGGCGGTACGGGTCGTAACGCCGGCTTCCAGCCGGCACTGAGCCGCCAGTGATGGCGGCGGTACGAGTGGTAACGTCGGCTTCCAGCCGGCACGGTGCCGCCAGAATGGCGGCGGTACATTTTCGTACGCTATACCCCTCGGCCGGTGGCAGGTAACCATCCCGGCTCCAAGGCTCCGGCCTTCCTGAATCGGGAGGGGAGCCGTTGTTCGGCCCGCCCGGAGGTGAGGCCTTCACCCTCGAAAGGCGCTGGCTACCCCACGATGTGTATGAAAATACGAGTACTTAGAGGAGATTCGTGGAACTTCCAGGAAATTGTATGTGGCTGAGGATAAATAACTTAGCGCACCGGCGGGGTGTCGGCCAGGGGAAAAAAGGGGAATAAAAAATAAGGGATAGTCCCACGATGTTGATGAAAACAAAGGAAGAAGGAAGTGACATATTGACTAATGCCACGATGTTGAGGAAAACAAACGGCTTA
>JBKQVI010000176.1:0-3767 GCA_052139985.1 Terriglobia bacterium | reverse complement strand
GGGGGGGTTCCCCACCCGCCCCGACAGTTCATCTTAGGGAAAGGGTGCATATGATTCCGCAGGCGCTCGAGGCCATCGGACTTAGCAAGAGGTACAACGGCATCACGGCCGTCGATGGGGTCAGCTTCCGAGTTGGCGCCGGCGAGGTTTACGGCTACCTGGGTCCCAACGGCTCGGGCAAGTCGACGACGGTGAAGATGCTGACGGGATTTCTTGAACCCAGCGCCGGCCACATCCTTTTGGACGGGCGGGACATACGCGCAGACCTGATTGGCTTTCGCCGGCAGCTTGGCTATGTTCCGGAGGAGCCACACCTCTACCCGTACCTGAGCGGCAAGGAGTATCTCGAACTGGTGGGGCGATTGCGGTCCTTGCCGGAGCGATTACTCGGGGAAAAAGCCGACAGCCTTCTGGAACTCTTCTCCCTCAGTTCACAGCGGCACGCGGCCATTTCCTCTTACTCGAAAGGCATGAAGCAAAAAATTATGATTTGCGCCGCACTGCTGCATAACCCGAGCGTCCTGATATTTGACGAGCCGCTCTCCGGGCTGGACGTAACCTCGGTCCTGGTTTTCCGGAATGTCGTCAAGCTGCTCGCTAACGAGGGCAAGATCATTGTGTACAGCTCGCACGTTCTGGAAGTCGTGGAAAAGCTCTGTTCCCGGGTGATGATCCTCCACCGGGGGCGCGCGGCGGCAAACGACGGAGTCGAGCATCTTAGGGAATTGATGAAGCTCCCCTCGCTCGAGGAGATTTTCCGCGAATTGGTGCTTGAAGAAGACACGGAAAGCGTGGCGAAAGACATCGTCGAGGTGATGAAGCTTCAAGCGTGAAGGGTGGCGTGCCACTTTTGATTCAAATCCGCAAGCTTTTTCGTGACGATGAAACGCATTTCGTCCAACTGGCGGAGCTTTTCTTTCGCCGGTTTTTTGACAATGAGTTTATCTCGCAGGGCAGTGAGGCGCGGCTGACGACGGTCCATGTTCTGGCCCTGCTGGCTCTCCCGCCCATTCTTTTCACCTTTTATCTGATTCCTGTTTACGACAACATCTGGTGGTATTATCCGTGGCAATTCCCTGCGGTCTCTTTGATCGACCACTGCCGATTCGTAACCGTCACGATGGTGATCATCGGGTTCGTCGCCGTCCTGGAATGGGACGCACTGTTTCTCGACAGGCGGGACTACGCCATCCTGATTTCACTTCCACTTAAAGCGACGACGATGTTCGCCGCGAAAATCAGCGCGCTGCTGCTTTTCCTCGGATTATTCATCGTTGATGTGGGAGGTGCTACTACCCTCTTCTACCCCCTCGTGGCAAGCATGGGAATACGCGAACCCCACGTGACCTTGCTGCGTCTTTGCGGGATGATCGCAGCACATGCCGTCGCCATCGTCGCTGCCGGCAGCTTCAGCTTCCTGTTTTTTGTGGCGCTGCAAGGCGTCCTCATCAACCTTCTGAGTCCCCGGACCTTCAAGACGGTTTCTCTATACGTGCAGGTCCTCGGGATGGTAATGCTGCTGTTTTTGTTTTTCCTGCTGCCGATCGTTTCCACGCTCCTGCCCAAGTGGCAGCAGGCGCGTAACGCCGAACTTTTCTGGCTCCCCCCCCTCTGGTTTCTCGGCCTCTACCAAACGCTATTGGGATCGGCCGACGGTGTGTTCCACTCCTTAGCCTGGATTGCCATCGTCGCATTGGCGCTGGTCGCCCTGATCTGCGCCGCCGGCTATGTCCTTAACTATAAACGTCACATGCAGCGGGCGCTGGATGCCTCCGCGACTGACCCCGGCGGCCCGTCATGGTTGGCAGGAGCGGCGACGCGGCTGATGAATCAGCTTGTGCTACGCAAGCCGCTCGAGCGCGCCACGTTTTACTTTGTGACGAAGACGATCGTTCGCAGCGCCAAACACCGGCTCTACTTTGCCGCATACGTCGGGACGGGATTGGCGTTGGCTCTGTTCGGGATCCTGGAGGCGCTCGTGCACTCGGCGAACGGTGATTTCATCGTAGTTATTACGCAGCCGCATGAGGCCTTGCTTGCCATACCCCTGATTATTTCGTTTTTCCTGTTGTCGGGAATGCGCATGGTATTCACCATCCCCGCCGAGCTGCGAGCGAATTGGGTGTTTCAGTTGGCGGAGGGCAAAAACCGGGTCGAATGCCTCACCGGCGCGAGAAAGGCTATGGAAGTACCCGTGGTTTTAATATTGGTGGCGCTTTTCCCCCTCTATTCAGCGCTCTGGGGATGGCGACCGGCATTCATGCACCTCGTCTTTAGCTTAGTGCTATCACTTATCCTTGTGGAGACATTGCTCTTGAACTTCCGCAAGATCCCCTTCACTTGCTCTTTTCAGCCGGGAAAGGCCAACATCACGGTGCTTGGCGTCCTTTATTGGTTTGCCTTTACGACTTACGCATACACGATGGCCACTTTCGAGCGGTGGCTGCTAGAGGATGGCACCAGGTGGATTGTGTTTTTGATTATGGCGCTTCTCGTGTTCGCCGCGATTGTCTGGTGGAGAAGCGATTTGTTGGCAAGGGGATTCAGCCTCGTTTACGAAGACGCGGCGACGCCCGAAGTGCAGACCTTGGGTCTTGACGTCTAAAGGGAAAAAGGTAGGTGGCTATGACATTCCTTCGTCGTCTGCGTGCGCCCTTCCGGAAGGAGGAACTCGACCAGCATCTCTCGGACGAGCTGGCGTTTCATATCGAGAAGCAGATCGAGCAGAACATTTCGGCGGGGATGAGCGCGGATGCAGCTCGTTGCGCCGCCCTGCGCAAATTCGGCGGCGTCGAGCAGGTCAAGGAAGACTGCCGCGACGCCTGGGGCGTGCGCTTCCTCGACATTTTGCTTCAGGACATTCGGTTCGGCTTGCGCATGTTGGCCAAGAACCCCGGCTTCACGGCAATTGCGGTTTTCACGCTGGCGGTGGGCATCGGCGCCAACACCACCATCTTCAGCGTGGCTTGGCGACCGATGCGTTATCGTGACGCCGATCGGCTTCTGATGGTTTGGGAGACACGCCCGGATGGCAGCCGAAGCAATGTTTCGGCTCCGGCATACCTTGCTTGGCGCGACCAAAACACGTCCTTCGAGCAACTCGCCGCAGTTCGCAGTGAGAGTGTCGCCTTATCGGGACCGCCTGCCATTCTCGTTTCAGGCGCCAGCATCAGTTCCAACTTCTTTGAGACCTTCCGCTTGCAACCCGAGCTGGGGAGATTTTTCTTGGGCGCGGAGTTTCAACCGGGCGGCGACAAGGTAACCATCCTAAGCCATGAAATCTGGCAGACCCATTTCGGCGCAGATGCGGGCATCGTGGGCAAAACCGTCCGACTCAATGGCGAGACGTACAGCGTCGTCGGCGTGGCCCCCGCTGGTTTCGAGTTTTGGGGCCGGATGGATGTCTGGATGCCTTTGGTTCTTCCTCGCGGGGCGCGCAACTGGCAAGCGCGAGACCTACTGGTTGTGGGACGCATGAAACCGCGCGTCACTGCTGCCAATGTTCAGGAAGAAATACGGACGCTCGCGGCGCGAGTGGCACAAGAATCGCCAGAAACCAACAAGCGATGGAGTGCGCTCGCGCAGAACTTCCAAGAGGCGCTGGCGGGGCCTTCCGTTGCCATGGAGCTGCTCATTCTCTTTGTCACGGTGAGTTTTGTCCTGCTTATGTCTTGTGCGAATGTTGCCAACATGCTTCTGGATCTGGCCGGCGTACGTGGTAATGAAATCGCCGTCCGCATCGCATTGTGCGCAAGCCGCTGGCGGGT
>JBKQVI010000175.1:0-8381 GCA_052139985.1 Terriglobia bacterium | reverse complement strand
TCCACGCTCCCTTCCGACCCCGCCTCGCGACGACGCCCTGGCGCTTCGCTATCACTTCACCTCCATCCGGTTGTGAAGAGGACTTTCACCTCCCAGCTGTCGAACATGCTCGGCACACAACTCCAGGCGCCGCCCTTTAGGGCGGCACGTGCCGGGCTCAGGCCCGGCGCTACGGTCGAAATTAGGACACTACCAACGCTACAACGGCGGTCGCGACATCACCGACTACATCGTCGATGACCTCCGGCGGACGCTCCCAAGCTACTGGTCGATGCGACGGCACCGACATCACCACGCCCATTGGGGCGGGCGCCCAGGTTCGATCTTCCATCGGCCGGGTTGTTGGAGTAGGATTTCGGGGCAGCGCGGATCTTACGGCGAGATGACCAACAGGAGCCGCTAACATGGATCGGAGAGAGTTTCTCAGGACGGCTGGGCTTACGGGAGTGGCAGGCGGAATAACCGGAGGGCCCGCCAGGGCGTTTGTTCCCGCCCACAATTGGGACAAGTATGATTTCGGGTCTGGTCCTCCCATAACCGATCGTTTGAACCAAGGACCCTTTCCTCAGTATCCACCCGAGGAAGTGCTCCCCGGTGGCTCGGTTGTCATGGCCACGACACCTGCGAAGGAAATCGTAGCGAGTTTTGGCAGGGGGCTCATCACCTACATCACGGCCGACATGGGCAGGGCGGAAATCCAGTCCGATAACATTCCGCAGGCCATCGAAGACCTGGTGCGCGTTCCCCTCGGACAGAAACTTTACTTGCGCCCTACCTGGCGTGAGGTTCAGCCGCGTCCCGGACGCTTGGAATTTCCCGATTACTGGAAGCTCACCTTCGACCTGGCGGCAAAACACGGCAAGCGTGTGGCCTTTCGTATTCAGATGCGCGCCCCCGATTATGAGGACGAAGCGCTCCCCGAGTTCGTTCTCGAGAAAGTCCCGATGGTGAAACTGCAGGGGGAATGGAAAGGCAGCCCCAACGCTACCCGGCATCGCAAGACCTACTTCGAGCCACGCTACGACCACCCGGCCTTCCAATCCGCCTTCGAGGAGTTAAACGGACTGCTTGCCGCGGAATTGAACGGCAACCCAATGGTTGAGTTCATGGATACGTTCATGTACGGCTTCTGGGGCGAGGGACACACGTGGCCGTTCACTAATAATCCGTTTCCAGATTACGCAACGGCCGAGCGAACCTGGATCGACATGTTCGAACTGCAATTGAAGCACTGGACCAAGACTCCACTGGCCACCAATACCCAACCGGACTTTAGCCGCGTCGGCAACTCGGAAGTCGTCGATCGGACCATACGCAGCTATAACTGGCTGCGAACAGATACGATCTTCGTCGAGAACGAACAGATTGAAGCCATCGGCAACCGGCCGCCCTGGATCGCCGCCATTGTGGAAGTCGGCATGTCGGATGGCTCGACTGGATCGCTCCGAATTAGCGAAGGGATTCCTTACGCCGACAACGAAATCGTCCACGTGATGGACGTGGGCGCCAATTACTGGTCGCTCTGGAATTTTCACCATATCAAGGCCGAGCACATTATGAATTACTACCGCCAATATCCCCAGTCGATGGATGAGATCGGGCGGCGGATCGGATATCGCGTCAGGCCATCGTTGGTATGGGAATATGAAAAGGACGGCTCGCCGGGGCTGGTGATCGGCTTCGCCAACGACGGAATCGCCGGGGTGCCGGGGGTGCTGCGTGCGACCCTCGCGAGTAACGATGGCAAGATCGCAGTCGGCGGCTCGCTCGATCCCGGCTATCCGCTGCCCGGGAAAATCCGGCAAGCGCAGTTCGTCCTGCCCAGGGGAACGAACTGGGAAGGACTGAGACTCAAGGCGGAAATTGAAGTGAAAGGTATGCGCTACCCCGTCCGTTGGGACTGTCACCAGCAATTGGAGGATGACGGCTCCCTTCATTTGCGGAGAAATATCGGCTCGGATTGAGCGTCGTGCTGCCGTTCGATATCGTTTTCGCATAATGGAGAGAGGGTCACCATGCTAATGAAATCATCGAAAATGCTTGTCGTCGGACTTGCGGCGTGCCTCGCGAGTTGGTCCAGCCCCTCCGCAACGCAGAGGGCCCAAGCGGATGGCAGGAATATCCGCATCGAGTTCAACGAAATGCTGCACAGTCGCGTGGTGGCCAAGTTCGCGGGCAGGGCGATGGCGATCGGCGACTTCGCGCCCTCGGAGTCCCTCACGGTCGCCGGAAAGGAAATCCGGGACTTCACTTTGCACGAGGTGAAGGAGGAGAGCGTCCGCGATGCGATGTGTGACGGGCAGCGCGTCACCCTGACCGGGGCCGCACCGTCCCTGAAGAAGACCGTTGCCGTGACGACCTGCGGCGAGTTTCCGCAGATGGCCATTTTCGAAGTGCAGTACACCAACACCGGAAACGCCAGTCTTTCCGTGGACGGCTGGACGAATCAGCGCTACTCCCTCTCGGCCGGCCAGGGAAGCGGCGAACCGGCGTTCTGGTCGTACCAGAGCGGCTCTTACGAGAAGAGGCCGGACTGGGTGCTGCCCTTGAAGGCAGGTTTCAATCAGGAAAACTATCTGGGGATGAACGACACCGATTACGGAGGGGGAACGCCCGTGGTGGACGTCTGGCGAAGAGACGTGGGTATCGCCGTGGGTCACCTGGAGCTGAGTCCGAAGCTAGTCTCTCTTCCCGTCGCCATGCCGGACCAGGAGCACGCCACAGTGGCCGTGCATTTCAAATTGAACCGAGAATTGAAACCGGAGGAGACGATCAAGACGTTTCGGACTTTCGTCATCGTTCATCAGGGTGACTACTTCCGAAGCCTGGCGGAGTATCGGCGGGCGATGGTCAAACAAGGCGTGGTGTTCAAGCCGTCGCCTGATGACGCCTTTGGTCCCATCTGGTGCGCCTGGGGTTTCGGCAGGAAATGCACTCCGGCGCAGGTCTACAACGCCTTGCCGATCGTGAAAAAGCTGGGCTTCCGGTGGGTCACTCTGGACGACGGATGGCAGACCTCCGAGGGGGATTGGTTCCTGAACCCGGAGAAATTTCCCGGTGGCGACCGCGACATGAAAGCGATGGTGGACCGGATTCACGAAGAAGGATTCAAGGCTCAGCTCTGGTGGGCGCCTTTGTCGGTTAAGCCGGACACACAACTGATCACGGAGCACCCGGAGTATCTGCTGCTCAATGCCGACGGATCGAAGCAGAAGATTTCCTATTGGAACGCGTGGTATCTCTGTCCCGCGGATCCCGCGGTGGTGGAGTACCACAAGGCCATCGTCGTCAAGGCCTTGCGGGATTGGGGTTTTGACGGCTTGAAGCTCGATGGACAATTCATGAATGGCGTGCCCCCGTGTTACAACCCCGCGCACCATCACGCGAAGCCCGAGGAGGCGGTGGAGGGGCTGCCCTTATTCTTCAAGGCGATCTACGATACCGCCCTCAGCATCAAGCCCGACGCGCTGGTGGAGTTCTGCCCGTGCGGGACGGCGTACTCGTTCTTCACCATGCCCTTCATGAACATGTCGGTTGCCTCCGACCCCGAGAGTTCCTGGCAGGTCCGCCTGAAGGGGAAGACCCTCAAGGCCCTGATGGGAAATTCCATCGCCTACTTTGGAGACCACGTGGACATGAGCGATGGCGGTGACGACTTCGCCTCGACGATTGGAGTGGGCGGTGTGGTGGGCACCAACTTCACCTGGCCGGTGGGTTCGGCCCGGCGCACCAAGCTGGATTTGACCCCTGAGAAGGAAGAAATCTGGGACAAATGGATAAAAATCTATAAGGCCGAAATGCTCCCTCGGGGCGAATACGTGGGAACGTTGTACGACATCGGTTTTGATCGGCCGGAAGCCCACGCCATCCGCAAGAACGGGAACATGTACTACGCCTTCTACGCTCCTCAGTGGAACGGCAAGCTGGAATTGCGAGGTTTGGAGAAGCGCGCTTATCGCCTGACGAACTATGAGACCGGCGAAACGTTGGGAATGATTCAAGGCCCCGTGGCCACATGGACTGCCCAATTTCAGAAACACCTGCTGCTGGAGGCAAAAGCCGAATAAGACGAATCCGACCCAAATTTCTTTGGTATCTGCCGGTGTCGATTGCCGATTTGTCCCTACGCTGTTTCAGATTCTTGTCGAGGAAGGCAAGGATGAAAGACTGCGTCAGACGCAAATTGTAGAGCGCAACTTCAGTCTCCGTTGAGTGGCCACCCGCTGCTAGGTCCCGCCAGGGTGTATATACCACGTCTGGGGCAAGGTGGGGAAGCGCCCGGAGGAGTTGGCCCAAGATGAATTTGTTCTGGACAACCCTGTGGCGATCCTGTATCCCCACCAGATGGAATATGTGAAAAGCCTCCGTTGTACTTTGCAGGGGGATGCCGCGTTGAAGCTATGCGAGGTTGTTGTCCGACGGGTTCGTACCTCTGAAGCGTGGCGTTACCAGGATCTGATGCAACAGCATCACTATCTGGGTTCTTTGCCGAAGATCGGCGAAACCCTGTGGTATGTCGCCACTTGACGTGAGGAATGGGTCGCCCTCCTGAGCTTTTCTGCCTTCGCCCTTAAGTGCGCCGCGCGCGATCGCTGGACGGGAACACCCGAGGCTTCCGCCGGACGCGCCGCGGGTATACCGCTACCCCCATAGGCGTTAAAATAGCGCGCCTTGCCTTGACGACCCCGGCTACGCGATCCGGTCGCGGCCCTCTTCGGCCCTCAACTTCCCACAACCCCGTATCTGGGGAGTTTGCCTGATTGCTGGTGGGAAGGGCTGTTCTCAACAGCTAGGTAAACACTTGGCGACCAGCGTGGGAGGCATCGATCCACCACGTTTACTGCTTCAGGGAACAAGGGGGAAATTGTGTCTACGCCGGCGAGCGCCTGCTCGTTCCGGGAGATGTGCTGGGCCAGCACCACTTGATGTGGCTGGCGATCGAATTATTTCCTTGCGCGGCGATAGTTTTCTTGAATTTCAGCCGCCGTCAGTTTCCGCGGATAGATGGCAACTTCATCCAGCCCTCCGGTCAGAAACGAACCCAAGTCGCGCGTCCCCAGGCGCACCGGGGCAGCACCCTGTCGCGGCCTGATGTTATAGGTGCTGTACAATGCGCCACTCGAAGTTGCCGGACTGCCGCGAAGTTCTCCATCCTTGTAGATTGAAACCCCCGCGCCGGTGTCATCCGCGGAACCTGGGTCAAAGACCGCGACCACGTACAACCAATCGTGCACTTGCAGTTCATCCTGGAAGTAAGCGCCCGCGCCCAAGCCTCCGTCCTCGTTCCAGATGTAAGCCGAGATGCGATTGGGACGGGTGGAGGCTTGGCTATAGAACCGGAATCCCCACTCAAACTCGCCCGCTTCACCCTTTCCCAGCCACATCACGTAAGGATCGTCAGTTTCGCCCGGGAAGGTGAGCACATCCGGCCGCATCCACACTTCGACGGTTAATCCTTTGTCGCTGGCCGCCTGGCTAAACTCGGACGAACTCGGGATCTCCACGTAGGCGTCGGGCGGTGCGACCGCGATCGCCGTGTTAGGATCGCCCTGAATCGCGCCCTCTTCGCCAAATTGTACGTTGCCGTGATAGGTTCCATCGTGGCCGTTGCCGCTGGCATCGGCGGCTTGCGGGCCATGCATCTCTCCCAATCGCCAAAAGCCCGCCGGATGTTTCGCGAGTACCGTTTCGGAGTAAGACGCTCCGACCGGGGTCGAAAGCTGGGGTTCTGTCATTGTGGGCCTCCGTTCCATACCGGGTGCTTCAAGGCTCGATTCGTTTGGCCGGTCAATTCGCACTCCCACTTCGTATGGTTTAGGCTTTTACTCTTCATCCATCGCAGACCTGCTCGACGTGCGCTTGGCGGCTCACGCCGTCGAGTGTCCGCGAGGGACTCTCGGAACTGCCAAACTTCCTGTGCCTCCCCTGCAAAGCCGTGGCATCTCCTAAAGGAACTACGGAAGCCGAAGGGTTGGGGGTGCTGCGCCGGCGCCGACGGTGACGGTAAAGTTCTGACCATTCACCCCCAATGAGCCTTGTCCGCCCGGGGCTCGATAGAACCGGTATTGGCCTTTCGCGTTGGTGAACGTCTTGAAGGTGTGACCGCCGGCGGTGAGTGTGATTGCCGTGTAGGCTATAGGCGCGCCGGCGGAAGAGAGTAAAGTGCCGGAGGCGGTCGGAGTCTCGGTCAGAAACCCGAACATGAAGGAATTGTAGATCGAGTCCCAGTAGACCAGCACGTCTGTGGGGCCGCTATAGCCAAACGCGGGACCTCCCACCGTTGCCGCGGCTGACTGCGAGACGGTAGTGGTGGTGCCCAGTGAATTCGTGTTCGTCCACTGGAAGCTGTCGGTGACCTTTAAAGTCGCGCTGAAAATGACAAGATCGAGCCCGCCGGAAGCGGTAATTGAGACTCCATACTGCGTCTTGACGGTCTGAGTGTTGGAAATGGTGAAGTTATTCTGAAAAGTGTTGGTAATGGGGATTACCGGGTCGGCGGCGGTGAGCGGCGGCTCGTAGGGAAAGGTCTGCGGCAGGGGCAGGAAGCGATTCGGGTCGATCGCCGTTGCCCCATTGGCGAACGGGTTGGTGGTAAGAATCTGGGCGTAGTCCGTCGCCGTAAGGCCGGCGGCATTGAGCGCTTGTTGCACACCGGTCGCCATGGTGCTCGGGTTCTTGAGCCAGGCAACGTAGACCAACTGGACGTTCATAACCTGTCCATTTACACCCATCGTCCAAAGTACATTGTTCCCGGGATAGACGTTGACCACGACCAGGGGATTCAGCATCAGCACGAAGAGGTCGTGGTCGTGGCTGATTCCGTCTTCGCCCGGCCCCGGGACCTTGATGTCGTACGTCTGGCTCTTGGTGATGTTTTCGGAGGTTTGGTCGGTGGTAGTGACGGAAGTGCTCAACTGCGCACTTAGGGTGTCGCCAGTGATTTGCGTACTGGCGCTCACCGTGACACCTGCCTTGAACGAACTGGTGGCGGAAGTCGTGGTACCGGTGCTGCTGCCGCTCGAATAGTCGACGAGAGAGGCGCTCTTGCCGCCGTTCGTGCCGGGCGGGGCATACAGCACGGTAAGAACGTAATACTTGGGCAGCACGTTACCTGTGGCGATGGGGTCCACCGGCTGAAACAGGCGATCCAGTTGGTTGTTCACGCTCTGAAAGTAAACCCACTCCCCCACGGTCCCGGCACTGATTTCCACGCGCCCGACGACCGGCGTGGAATAGGTGTCATTGGCGCCCGGGCGGGAGAGTTGGGTTCCGTCGTTGAATATCCGATATAGATGGTCGTCCGTGCCCTGAAAGTACACCCATCCCTCGGGGGTGACGAAGGGCGTGGAGTTGGTGGTTTGTTTGCCGATCTGCGTTTGCGCCGATCCGGCGGTGTCCATGCGAAACAGCTCATTGTTTTTGCCCCGAAAATAGACCCAGTTGCCCACTACGGTCGGACTGGACGTAGTGTCATTGGCCCCAGGACGGGATAGTTGGGTTCCGTCGTTGAAGATTTTCAATAGCTCGCCGTTCGTGCCCTGAAACCATACCCAGCCGTCGGTGGTGACGAAGGGCGTGGAGTTGGTGGTTTGTTTGCCGAGCTGTGTTTGCGCCGATCCGGCGGTATCCATGCGAAACAGCTCGTTGTTTTTGCCCCGAAAATAAACCCAGTTGCCGACTACGGTCGGACTGGAGGTAGTGTCATTGGCGCCAGGGCGGGATAGTTGGGTTCCGTCGTTGAAGACCTTGTATAGCTCGTTGTTCGTGCCCTGAAACCACACCCAGCCGTCGGCGGTGACGAACGGCGTGGAATTGGTGCTGTTCTTCCCAATCTGGGATTGACCCGTTCCGTCGCTGTTCACTTTCCACAGCTTGTTGTCCGTTCCCCGAAAAAAAATCACGTCGCCCGCAGTCACGAATGGGCTGGAAGACGTGGTGTTGTTTGCGATCTGGTTTTGAATATCGCTCATAAGAGGTTCTCCTTCTTCTCACCTTCGCGCGTGCAATAGCGAGGGGCTGCCCCCGCGGCGCAGCTGGGCAGCTTCGTCCATCCAATCCCGACGCGTCGGCGACCGACGAGGAGTGATCGCCAAATCTGGAACGTATCTTAAGGATTTCGGGTCGAATCTTCTTTGCCCTGCATTGTGAATATCGAAATCGGAGCCGAAAAGACGACAAGGGGTAGGAATTTTATTCACGGAGAGACTTAGCGACTGTTACAAAATTGAGACCCGGGCTCCCCTCCTGATTCCGGCTGATCATGTCCCACATTTTCTGCTGGACACCGGGGAGAGGATATTTTAATCTGCCCCTATGCGGGTTTGCGGGCAAGAGTTTAGTGGGCGGCTGCTGGGGCGGATTCAGCAAGCGGTGAAGGAGGA
>JBKQVI010000174.1:0-4452 GCA_052139985.1 Terriglobia bacterium | reverse complement strand
TTACAACGTACTATGCATGTCTACATACTTAGGGCCAAAATCGCACTTAACCCCACAAGGCAACACAAGTTATCTCAAAAACTTAGAGGTGAACATCGGCTATAAGATGCGGAAAGGACCTCTTCCCGCCCGCTTTTTCCCGGCGAAACAGATGATGCACACGGCCACGCGAAGGGGGCTGCGGGACGGGTGGCAACTGGGGCAGGGCTGCGAAGTCCATCGGCGGCAACCTGATCACGGCTGTTCGTCGTGCAGAAAAGGGAAGACGTTAACCGGCGCCGGCGGCCATTTTGAGGCGCAGGTAAAGGCGCCGCATCACTTCGCGGTCGACGGTGGTCATGGAAAGGAACTCCACGGCGAAGCCGCCGGGGATACTGGCGCGGACGATAGCCGCGGCGCGGAAGTAGTCGGCGCCAACGCGGATGCCCAGCCGGAAGATGGCTCCCTTCGCCACCTCGCGGGAAGATTTCACGGAAAGGCCAAAGGGGCTGAAGTCGAGCAGGGGAGCGGTGAATTTCTCCGCGGTGCCAACGAAGCCTACATGTGTAGGTTCATTAGATCGGACCCGCGTCGCTCGCCTGGTGGCCATCGTGTTTCCTTAAGGGCCGGCATCCGGAGGGTGGTTCCGGTTCTCGGATGGGGCACGCCTTCGCCCCGTGACCGCCCAGGCGTGGCACGGGCATCTTGCCCGGGTGCGATCATGGCCAGGATGGCCATGCCACGAGAGGTAGCGTGGGCATCCTGCCCGCGCATTTCTGGCGGGGGCGGGACGCCCACGCGACGATATTTGCCCACCTGTCCAGCCAGAAGCCCTCCACTTTTGTGCAGCACACCGCGCGGCAGAACCCGTTCGTGCGTCGCTCAAGGTAAATCGGCGAAGGGGAGAAGCAGCGGGCGCTCCGCCAGAAAAGGCAGCCGGGAAATCTCCTTCAGAGCGCGCGTCACGTGCTTTTCCTGGGTGGGCTCAAGACTCATGACGAACGGCAGGTGGTCCTTTTTGTGTTCAGGTTCCTGCAGAACCGAGTCAATGTTGATGCGATGGCGGCCCAGGATGGTGCAGACGCGGCCCAGAATTCCAGGCCGGTCACGCACGACGAGGCGCAGATAAGTGGCCGCCACGTTTTCGCCGGGCGGAGCAATTCGCGACGGATGCCATTGCTCATAGCCGAAAGGAGTTGGACGCGAACCGCCCTCGATAATCGAGCGGGCGATCTGGACGACGTCGGAAACCACCGCCACGCCCGTGGCCTCGCCTCCCGCGCCGCGGCCGGTAATGCTGGTGTTGCCGCCCTTATCGCCCACCAGCAGTACGCCGTTGGTGGGACCCGTCACCCCGGCAAGCCGTGATGAGGTGGGAATCATCATGGGGCGGACGAAAATCTCCAGCCGATTGTTACTGCGGCGGCGCGCCCCGGCGATCAGGCGCAGAGTGTGATTCAGGCGATGCGCGTAGGCAAAATCCCCCTGGTCGATGCGGGTGATGCCTTGCACAGGGATGTCGGCAACCCGCACCGCCTGGCCAAAACACATCATGGCCAGGATCGCGATCTTGTAGCTCGCATCGTAACCTTCCACATCGAAGGTGGGGTCGGGCTCGGCGTATCCTTTCTCTTGGGCCTCGGCCAGGACTTCGGCGAATGAACAACCGCGCTGCTCCATCTCGGTCAGGATGTAATTGGTAGTGCCGTTCAGGATTCCATAGACGGCGCTAAAGTTCTCGCTGGCCAGACCTTCACGGATGGCGTGCAACACGGGCGTCCCGCCGGCCACACAGGCTTCGATGCCCAAACCCACGTGGTGCGCGTGGCTGCGCTCAACCAAATCCACACCGTGCTGCGCCACCAGTTGCTTGTTCGCGGTCACCAGATGCTTGCCCGCCTCGAGCGCGGCAAAGGCGATGGCGCGGGCGGTGGGCAGAACTCCCACCAACTCCACGACGATGTTGACTTCCGGGTCATGCACCACCTGCTTCCAGTCGGTTGTGACTCTGACGGGCTGGCGCAACCAGGACAGGTCACGCTTGTGCACGCTGCGGGAACAAACGACTCTGAGTTGGAGAGGGCATCCCAGCCGCCGCTGGATTTCGCGCTGGTGCTCGGCCAGAACTTTCAGCGTACCGCTGCCCACCGTCCCTAACCCGATCACTCCCAGGCCCAGTGAGCGGTCCTGGCGCGCGGGACTAGCGAAGCGAATTCGAGGTGAAAGGCTCATCATTAGAATCCTATTGAGAATGCAGAAGCTCATTCACTTTGCAATGAAGCGGGGCAAATGGCAAGCAAAACCCCTTGTTTGTTTTACGATCTCAGGTCTGAAATTTGAGATCCGAAAGTAAAGGCCCTCGAACTCAACGAAAAGACGGCACTTGGCGTCTTGAGCCCAGAACTCCCGTCCTTTGCTTGTCTGGAATCAGGTCGGGAATCGGCACTCTTTGACGAGGAGTGTCCGGAGTCCGGAATCCCGGATCCAACATTCTCCCGTGGGCAGAGGCTTGACGGACTTCCGACGCGCTTTCGCTCGCGACGCCAGCCCCCGAGCTTCGGACTTCGGACGCTCTCGCTCGGACCTCGGGCTCCGTTCTGGGGGTCGTCTGCCGACCGATGACCTCGCGAAGTTCCGACGGCCTTTCGCTCCCAACTTCTGACCCCGGACTCCGGACATCGGACTCTGCCGCTTCGGTCTCGGACTCTGGCGCTTCGGCTTCGGCCCAGGACTCCGCCCTTCGGTCTTCCTGTCCGGCGTCTTCCCGGCTGTCGGCCACCGGTTCAGGATCATCTGTCACAGGTTCTTGTGCTTCCCATCCCGTATTTTCATCAACATACCCGGATGAACCTTCATTTTCCTCTCGCTGT
Organism: Terriglobia bacterium; assembly: GCA_052139985.1. Lineage (GTDB taxonomy): Bacteria > Acidobacteriota > Terriglobia > UBA7540 > UBA7540 > Bog-366. Next base: position 1,603 of record JBKQVI010000174.1, on the reverse strand, counting down.
GCCGCGTGATTCTGGAGTTTCATCAAGAGGTTCCCCAGGCGCACGAACTGCCGGAAGCACGACTCCTCCTCCCGCCGCATCAACTCCGCGTGCCGATGCGGCATCGCCTGCAGGCCGTCCCGCTCGATCCGCGACAGCGGGGCTTCCTGCTCCTCCAACGCCTGCTCCAGAGCGGTCTCGATGACCTTCAGCAGAGAGTTCGCCTTGTCCACCAGCTCCCACCGCAGGTCGTCCCGTTCCCTCCCTTCCGCCACTGGAATCGTCGGCCACGGCACGGGGAAATCGTCGTCATCGCAGTCCGCCATCTCGCTTAAATAGTCGTCTTCGGCCGGCTCCGCGGCGGCCTCTACGCCGCCTTCCGCAGGCCCGTCCGTGACCGCCCCGCCCTCCGGGCTCTCTTGTTCGCTGCCTGCGACAGGCGTTCCCCCAGGCCGAGCGCCGCCGGGCTCAAGTGTTCGCCCCGACCGAGCGCTGCTCGGCCCTCCCAAGAGGTCAGGACTTGGGTCCTCGCCTTCCACCTTGCGGCACTCCGGCCAAGCACCGTTCGGCCCTGCGACGCCAGGGCATCGCCCCTCGCCGGGCTCAAGTGTTCGCTCCGACCGAGCGCTGCTCGGCCCTACCGGCGGGCTTAGGCCGGCAGCCGGCCCCGCAGCCACTTTGGCCGTGCCGGCACTCGCCTTGCCCGGCTCCGCCCCTGTCTTGGTGTCCGGCTCGGCCGCCAGGTCGGGTGGCTTCCGCAGCCGGTGCATCAGCAGGAGAACTTCCTTCTCCGTCCCCTTCTGCACTCGCTTTCCGAAGGCCCCGCAGAAATCGCGGAAGAAACTGCGCGGCGTGTAGTAGCGCGCGTCGGCCGCATCTTCCCGCAGCGTGTACAGGATGTCCACCTGGGGCATGGTCTCCCGCCGCAGCGCCTCGGCCACTGCTTGGCGGTGTTTCTCATGCCGCTCGACGGGCTGCGTCGCCAGGCTTTCCTGGATGCGCTCGGCGCGCTCCATCCGCCATAGCAGGCGCGCCAGGCGCTCGGCAATGCGTGCCTGAAAAGCGTTGGCCGGCCGCCAATCCTCGTGCGCAGACTCGATCAGCGCGGCCAGTTCGGCCGGGTCCTCGCCTAGCGCCCGCAGCGCCTCCTCCCGCTGCCGCGAGTAAAACCCGTGCTTCAGGTGCGCCGCGCGGTTGCGCTCCTGGCCTTCCGCGGTCGCCGCTCCGCCCGATTGCCGCCCGTTGCGTTGATGCGCCGCTCTATTCTTATCGGTCATGGACTGCTTTTGGATGAGAGACATATTTCTCCTTTTTCGTCGGTCATCAGTCATCAGTTCTCAGTCATCAGTCACGTCCAGCACGGTCAGGTAAGACCGACCGGCCTTGCCCTCTCGGCACGTCAGGAGGCAACCTTCCGCCGAAGACGGCCGCCTGACGACTGAGAACTGAAGACTGAAGACTCCACGTGGGCCATGCTTCGCCCTCCGCTATAAGTTGTCCTCTCGGTATTCCGGCCTCTCGGGGATGGGAGAATCCGAGAGGCGCCACGCGCCGGCAGGACGCCCGCGCATTCGTCCATTATAGCCTATCTACAAAGTCTGTCAAGAACTATTTGGAGCCTACC
>JBKQVI010000173.1:0-4569 GCA_052139985.1 Terriglobia bacterium | reverse complement strand
AGGTGTAAGCGCCCGCCACCGCTGAAACCATCTGGCCCTCGGCGTTATAGGCATAAGTGTGGGGATTGTCGGAGGGGCAAGCGTTGGGATCGAGCACATTGCCCGCCGCGTCGTAGCAGTAACCCACGATCCGATTCTGCCCGTTGGCGGCCACGCTGAAGCTGGGCGCCGCCCCCTGGGTCAAAACCGTGGTTAGCAGATTGCCCCAGGGGTCGTAGCCAAAGGCCTGCCCCCAAGCGGGGAAAAAGGTGTCAGGTATCTTTTTTGGGCCGCCCGCGCTTCCGCATCGTGTTTTCCAGTCCGAATTTCCCAACGGCTTTTGCCACCCATTGCTCCGAACCATACGGCCGGCTTTTCTTTATCGCATCGTGGATATTCTCAATTTCTTCCTTGCTTTGTAATGCGTTGTGAAGAAAAAAGGTACCTGACACCTTTTCCCTTCTGACACCCTTTTTCCCCTTCATCGGAATCTGCCTTGCGCCCTGCAAACTTTGTAAGCTGCGATACCCGACACAAGCATGAGCAGCAACAGCCCCACGTAGAATGAGTAGGCTTGCAGCGGCAGTTGCATGCCGGTTATGATGTCATAGACAGCAAAGCCAGCGAGGATTAGGCAGCCGATGACAACCAGGATCAACCCTGTCCGCGAAGCTGTCTTCCGCAACGACAGCACTGATCCAGCAGCCAGTGTCAGGGGACCGATTAACACGCCGCAGCAGTAGAAAGCTGCCATCATCGATGATTTCGGCAGATGGCTGATACCGGCTATCGGCACAAATCCCAACACAACCCGCAGCGCCCATAAACAGCCGACAACCAGAAGGAAGGTTGCTGCCATTCTCGCTTGTTCTGAGGTCCCTTCTTTACCTTTCGCAGGCCGAACCAGTCTAAGCAACAGGCCAACCAGTGTTCCTCCGACTCCGTATAGCAGGAAGTTTCCCCCGAATTCGAAAATTCCGCAGAATATCTTGTCCGAAAGTTCGGTCGGATCGCCAAAGCCGATGATTGAAGCTGGCCACAGAGCATAGAGAAGCTCTGAGCTTAGCAGGCGATGCCGGGTTACAGTTGTTATATGGAGGGTGAGGGCCACAAGAAGCCCAACTCCCCCAGAAATCAGGAACCAATACCTTAGCTTGACAATCCGGACTTTCATGTCTGCTCACCTCTATTGCTGTGGGGCCTGCGGATAAGCCAGTTGAAGCTGCTCCATCAGTGTACCTGGCATCGGTGCGGGCGGACCGGAGTTAATCCCTGCATCACCAAGCATCTGTTGGGCCCAGATTCCACAGTTACAGCCGATCTGTCCGAGCGGCGCATACATCGGAGGGTTTTGGGCGCTCTGTGCCATGGCGTTTTCTAGCATTTGCCCCTGCATTCCGCTGGCTGGAATGTGGATCATTCTTAGCAACTGGCCACCCACCTGCGGTTTGACTGCCCCCGGAACCACCGCATTGCGACCCACGGTTGCCATTGCCAAGCCAAGCTGGATAAGGCTTTTCGGGTCAAGTCCAAGAGGCACTTGACCCGGGAGACCAAGTGCGATATGCCCCTGATCATTGGGGCCTGGATTCAGATACTGCCCAACGTCGACAGTGGTCGCCTGTTGATACGTGGCGGTTGTTGTATCCGTTCCGTTTGTCGTCCCGGTCAAGGTGACTGTTTCAGCGTCTCCTCCAATTTGGACGTGGGTGACAGTCCCTTCAACCCAGAAGCCACCTGATTGGCCGCACCCGGAGCTGCTGATTTGTTGGTCAATGCCGCCCTTTTCGATTCCTGTGCCCGCATCGTTGAGATATACGCAATCAAGGCCGAGCGGATCGGTGAAGCTGAGCGGATTGTTGACGACATAAGCGTAGCGATTCAGAGTTTGAGGACTGGTGATATCGACCGCCATCATGCCCGCCGGGTCCGGGGTCATGAAGCGTCCCAGGCTTGAGCCGTAGTAGCGGGCGCCAAAGTTATCGTTCCCGGTTTCGGCGTCGCGTTCTTTGCCGGTGAACTTATAGGTGTTGCCGCTGCTGGAGGCCACGGGGCGCTCCCAGCCGAACGGGTAGAAGTCGGAATCATCGAGCACGTTTCCGCTCGCGTTGGTGACCACGCGCGAGGAGCCCAGGTGGTCGGAGAAGTAGTAATCCACATTCCCCGTCGCGTCCACGCGGGCCAGGCGTTGGCCGCCCAAGAACACATAATCGTCCGTCAGGTTTCCGCTCAGGTCGGTTTCGGTCAGCACCTCGCCGTTTGGCCCGTACCAGTACATTTTCCCGCTCGACTTCATCACCCGCTGGCCGTCGCCATCGTAGGTGTAAGTGTAAGCGCCGGCCACCGCCGAGACCATCTGCCCCTCGGCGTTGTAAGCGTAAGTGTGAGGATTGCCGGAGGGGCACGCGTTGGCATCCAGCAGGTTGCCCGCCGCATCGTAGCAGTAACCCACAATCTGGTTCTGCCCGTTGACGCTCACGCTGAAGCTGGGCGCCGCCCCCTGAGTCAAAACCGTGGTCAGCAGATTGCCCCAGGGGTCGTAGCCGAACGCCTGTCCCCAGGCATTCTGCCCTGTCGTTGCCTGCGTTCGCGCCAGCGTAATCCGGTTCAGCGCGTCGTACGCGAAAGACTGCGACCGGCTATTGTCCCGCCCGTTGATGATGGCCTGCACGTTGCCATTATCCGCCGTCCCCAGCCCGAAATCATAGGCCAAGTCCAGCAGGTCCGCCCCGCTGGCGGAGGAGGCCTGAATCCGCGTCGGCTGAAGGCGGGAACTGTAAGTCTGGCTCAGGCTGATACTGCCCCCTCCCAGCGCCAGCGTCGCCGGGTGCCACAAGTCTCTTCGGGAAATCACCGACCTCAAGGAACATCGGCTTGCGCCAGCCGGCGTGACATGGCGATAATTTACGCGCCGTCCCAAGGGGACGCAAGGCCTAAAAGCCGCGGACCTTGAAACGCAGGTCCGCGCTACTAGCTTGCCCGTTTCCGGCAAGCCGACCTGGATCCACAGGGGGAAGGGCGGGGAATAACTCGATGAAGAATAGGCTCTCTCGCTCAACGGGGAGCTCAGCGCTTGGTTGCTCCCGCCTGGTCGGATGCCACCCGGCCCAGAGGTGACGTGTCACCCCCACACCCGGTGCGTTAGCACCGCATAGCCCTTCGCCACTGGCAACAAGGCCCATTCAGGGCAGGAACGAATGCGATCAAGGTGCTCCGGAACGTGTCTGCCCCAGAGTGCCCGCACCTTTCTGACCCGGACTGGTTGCTTCATCCCGAAAGACGCCGGGATGGGCAGCCAGCAGCTTATCCACCCACGCTGGCGGAATCCACAGATGCCCGCTGTCGTCCGCGTCAGACCGAATCGCATGAATGAACCACTTATTCGATGGAGGTACGACCACCCACGTGAAACTCAGATCGCACAGCGTGAACCCTCGACCGTCGCCCACGTCCTCATTCATTGCCGCCGAATACGCTTCGATAGAATCACTACAAGAGATCTCCAAGACGGGGTACTTTCCGTACAGGCGGTGGAAATTATCAACCGGATGAGGCTCAAGCACCATAAAACGGGCCGCGCTATCTGCGGACCATTCCATGAGGCTCTTGAGTGCTGCCAAGAAGTAGTCAGCACACAGCATCGCATCGTCAAAAACCAGCAAGTGTAATAGCGTTGGGACACGCCGACTGTCGATATGTACACACGTTCGGGCTTCCAAGAGGATTTTGTGAAACTCGTCTTCGTCCTGCACGCGCCGCATGTTCCGCCCCCCCTTACTGCTGTAACCGTATTTTTGCCACCGGCTGGCCGTTTACGCTCACCTGCGCCGTCGGGCCACCAGTCGATTTAGCTTGGTACACCGTGTATCGGGTATTTCCCTTGGTGTATATCGTCACGTCGCCCTGTTGCGATTTGGTGAATCCTTGCGCTTGGAGATTGTCCCCAAATTCCTGGGCAGTGACATTCGTCGATCTATTCGGCAAGCGGCTGCCGGGGTTTGTCACGTCAACGTAATCCGAGCTCGCGCCCCCCGACAAGTCGAGGCTCATGGGAAGGGAGAGCGAGTCTATTAGGGTTCCAGGGCCGTAGAAGCTAAGAGGGAGGAAAGTGGCTGCGGCGAAGAAGTTCACCGGACCGTTGCTCTGCTGGTAAACGCTGCCGAGGATGGCCTGGGCAGAAGGACTTAGCTCATCGCTAGGCCCAAGGGGAAGGCTTCCGAAGCCAACGTTCGCGGTCCCGCCCAATGTGTCGTAGGGTGTGTAGCTGTAGCCAAGGCTCGTCCCGTTGTAGGTCAACGAGCTCATGTCGACGGTGCCGCTGACATAGGTTTCTCCGGCACCACAGTTGCCACCGGCAGTGACCGTGACTGTCACGGAGTCGATTGTTTGGTTGCTTGTCGAAATGCAATCTTCGCCGTCTGGGTCCACGTTCGTCGTAGGATTGTTCCTTACATAGGCATACATATTCCAGGTCTGACTATGCGGCCAACTGCCTTTCCATCGTAAGCTTGCTTGTATCCCTGGCGCGGTCTGGAAGTTAACGGCGCTCCAACCCCGATGTGAGTCTGTTTCTTTAGTCGTGAACCCCGG
>JBKQVI010000172.1:0-2722 GCA_052139985.1 Terriglobia bacterium | reverse complement strand
CGCGCCTTGCGTTACTCCGCCGAGCAGGCGTTGGAGGAACCGAATGCGACCGGCTCGGAGACAGCTAAGTCCAAGAAACCCAAGGAGCTTAGCGGGTGGGTGTTGGCCGCCAATGTCGCCTTCTCGCTGGCGTTTTTCATTTTTATGTACAAGCTGGTGCCGCTCTATCTGGCCACCGGCATAACTCATCGGTACCTGCGGTCCGACAATAACCTGACTTTCAATTTGCTCGACGGCACGATTCGAATCGCCTTATTCCTGGGGTTCCTCTTCCTGATTTCGCAATGGAAGGAAATCCAGCGAGTGTTTGAATATCACGGCGCCGAACACAAGGTGGTATGGGCTTTTGAAAAGCGCGGCCCCATTAATGTCGCTACGGCGCGAGCTTGCACGCGTTTTCACCCTCGTTGTGGCACCAGTTTTCTCCTGGTAGTGATGGGCATTTCCATGGTGCTTTACATGTTTCTGCCCTTTCATACTTTCTGGCTGCGATTCCTGGGGCGAATCGTTCTGCTGCCTGTGATCGCCGGCCTTTCCTATGAGTTTATCCGCTTTGCCGCGAAGTCGAAGGGCAGGCTGTGGAAGTGGGCATCGCAGCCCGGCCTCTGGTTGCAGCGCGTTACCACTCGCGAGCCTGACGACAGCCAACTGGAAACCGCAATCAAGGCATTGGAAACAGCCATGGCGCTCGAACAAAACCGCGGCGGCGAACTGATTGTGGCGTAGAGAAAGTAGACGGCATACATCATGTGGTAGACGGTAAACAGGGCGAGAGTTTGCGGCCGTGTTCCCTGTATGCCGTATACCGACTCCCGAATGCCATTTCTTATGCACTATTTTGACAAGCTAGCGGAAATCGAAGCGAAGTACGAGGGACTGACGGCCCAACTCGGCAAGGCCGAGGTGCTGTCGGATCCCGCCCTCTATCAGAAAACGGCCAAGGCGCGCGCGGACCTTACGGAGATTGTTGAGAAATTTCAGCAGTGGAAGACCCTCAACAAGTCGGTGGAGGAAACGAAAGGGCTGGTTGATGAATCTTCTTCCGATCCGGAAATGAAAGCGATGGCGCACGACGAGCTCATGGAACTCGAGAAGCGCCAGGAGAAGGTCGAGCAGGACCTGCGACTCCTGTTGCTTCCGCGGGACCCCAACGATGAGAAGAACGTCGTACTGGAAATCCGTGCCGGCACGGGCGGCGACGAAGCCTCGCTGTTTGCCCAGGATATCTTTCGCATGTACACACGCTACGCCGAGGCGCAGCGCTGGCGGGTGGAAGTGCTCTCCACGAGCATGTCGGGAGTGGGCGGCCTGAAGGAAGTCATTGCCCTGGTGGAGGGCCAGAAGGTCTACAGCAAGCTCAAATACGAAAGCGGCGTCCACCGTGTGCAGCGCGTGCCGGAAACGGAACAGCAGGGACGCATTCATACCTCAGCCATTACGGTGGCGGTGCTGCCGGAAGCGGACGAAGTGGAAATCCAAATTGACCCCAAGGACATCCGTATTGACACCTTCTGCTCCTCGGGGCCGGGCGGGCAGTCGGTAAACACCACCTATTCCGCCGTGCGCATCACGCACCTGCCGACGGGAATGATCGTCTCCTGTCAAGACGAAAAATCGCAGATCAAGAACCGCGCCAAGGCCTTGCGGGTCCTTCGTTCGCGGCTCTACGAACTGGAGTTGCAGAACCAGCAGAAGCAGATCATCGAGGAGCGCCGCTCGATGATCGGCTCAGGCGACCGGAGTGAAAAAATCCGGACCTACAACTATCCCCAAAATCGCGTGACGGATCATCGCATCGGGCTGACTCTGCATCAGCTCGATCGGATTATCGACGGTAAATTGGACGACATCATCGATGCGCTCATTGCCTACTACCAGGCAGAGAAATTGAAACAACCTCCCAAGCGCGAGCTGGGGGAGGACCAGCCGCCCGCTGCCCTAGCCGGCTAAGTTATTATTGACGATTTTCGACTGACGATTGTCGATTGAACCGGAGGAAGTCTTCCGTTATCAGTTCTCAGTTTTCAGCAACGGTACTTACTGACGACTGATGAACGAAAACTGGCGACTTTCAATCGACAATCGTCAATCGAAAATTACCCATGCCTCCGCTTCGCGCCACACTTCGGCAAGGACTCGAAACACTTCTCGCTCATCAGGTGCCCTCCGCGCAACTTGCCGCAGAACTGCTCCTGATGCACGTTCTGGGGCGCGATCGCGCCTACCTCCACACTCACACTGATGAGGATGTGCCGCCGCAAGCCCTCCAGCGTTACTCCCAAGCGATCGCGGAACGGACCACGGGCAAACCCACCCAATACATCACCGGCCATCAGGAATTTTGGGGACTGGACTTCGAGGTGACGCCGGACGTGCTAATCCCGCGGCCGGAGACGGAGCACATGGTGGAATGTGTGCTGGAACTCGCGCGCCGGCAGGGCCACGCGAAAAATGCGCGCTTGCGGATTGTGGACGTCGGCACAGGGTCGGGATGTATCGCCCTGGCCCTGGCTTCAGAATTCCCGCGTGCGATTTTATTCGGCGCGGATATTTCGCGCGGCGCCCTGGTGGTAGCTTCGCGCAATGCCGTGCGTCTCGGCATGCCGGAGCGCGTCAAGTTTCTGGAAAGTGATCTACTGAAGCGGTTGCTGAAGGCTGACTTTGCGGGAACCTTTGACTTCGTCCTCTCCAATCCTCCCTACGTCGGCAAGCACGATGTGGA
>JBKQVI010000171.1:0-8938 GCA_052139985.1 Terriglobia bacterium | reverse complement strand
TCCGCCCGAATTTGAATCCCGGCCGGCAGGGGGCGATCTGCACGAGTCCTCCCCCTGATTACTACGACGTTAAGGTACGAGGTGAGTAAATCACAAACGCTGACGTGACGTCAAGAGCTAGGCCCGTGGTCCAGCGCTCACGCCCGAGTGGGGGGAAACCCAAAGCCAAAAGAGCTGCTAACCCCGTGGCCTGTGGCAGAACCGCGCTCTTACCGGGAGGGGCTGAACCCATCGCAGGGGAAGGAAGAAATTGAAAATATCCGCTCTGCGATAAAGAAAAGCCGACCGTATGGTTCGGAGCAATGGCTGAGGAAGGCCGTGGCGCAATTCGGACTGGAAAACACCCTGCGTAACAGCGGGCGCCCGCCTGACTCCGTTTCTCCCTGACCTGACACCGTCCCCCCCCGTACAGTCGTGTGGCAGGGAAGAGTGGGTAACCGCTCCCCCTATCTCGATCGCAACCGCGTCATGTCACCAACCAACTTGAACCGCCTGCACGAATACGTTAGCGTACTGCTTGGCTTTCGGAGGAACCGCGGACCTGCAGAACAGATCCGCGCGACGCTCTTAACTGGGAGAGATTTAATGCGACGACGCGAGTTATTGAAGGCGGGTGTGTGGGGATGGGGAGCAGGCTTGGTGGATCCCGCCCGATTGCTTCCTGCACAGGCGAGTCCTGACCCTGCTGATTCAGGCCTGGACAAAGGGGAAGAGCGCCAGTACAGCATCAGCATTCGTGAGTACCTGTCGCGCGAAGCGCTGAAGGTCAGCGCGAATTCCCTTGCGGATTACTCGGACGCGGAAGCCTTGCGACGGTTGGTGCCCGAGCGCCGCCGCCAATTTTGGGAGATGATGGGCCTTCCGGAGTTCCCCCCTCCCGAAAAGCGGCCTCCTCTTAATGTGAAAGTGACCGGCGTGATCGATCGCCCGCAATACCGCATCGAGAAGCTTTATTACGAGAGCGTGCCGAAACTCTACGTCGATGCCAACCTGTACGTCCCGAAAAACCTCAAGGGCCAAGCACCCGCCGTGCTTTACGTGTGCGGCCATGAAGTGCACCAGAAGGTGACCTATCAAGGGCACGCGCGGAAATTTGCGGAATTGGGTTTTGTCTGCCTGCTGATTGAAACGCTCTATCGAGGCGAGGTGCTAGGCGATCATGATGGCCCTCGAGTAGGCAAGTTCCATTGGTACAGCCGCGGCTATACCTCCGGCGGCATGGAAATGGTGAACGGCATTCGCGGCATCGATCTGCTGGTCGAGCGCCCGGAGGTGGACGCCGAAAGAATTGGCGTCACGGGCATGTCCGGGGGCGGCATGTACAGTTGGTATATCCCGGCGGCTGACGAGCGGCCCAAAATTGCGGCGGCAGTTTGCGGAACGGCAAGCGTTGCGTCGCATATCGCGAACCGGGCCGTGGACCGGAATTGCGATTGTATGTGGTGGGTCAATACCTATGGTTGGGATCAGGCGGGCATGGGAGCCCTGATCGCTCCGCGGCCGTTTCTCGTCATATCGTCGCGCCTGGACCAGTATTTCGTGATTCAGGGCGCCCGCGACGTCTATCGCCAGCTTAAGGGGCTCTACACCACGCTCGGAGTGGCCGATCATTTGAACTGGCAGGAGTCGCCGGGTGAGCATGGATACGACAAGGTTTCACGGACGACCGTCTTCTCCTGGTTCCTAAAGCACCTGCAAGGGAAAAACGTTTCGCCCGAGGAGGTCGGCGACATTGATCAGGTCCCGGAACACCAGGAGTCATGGGACACGCTGCGAGTTTTTGTGAATGGCCCGCCGCTCGATGACGATGTGCCGACGATCCATGACGACAGGTTTGTACCGCCGGACCTGCCCCAAACCTCCAGTTCCGCAATCATCGCCGAGGAGCGCCGGCAGGTGGTTGAGAAATTGCGCGCTAAAACCTTTCGCGGGTTCCCCCAGATAGCGCCGCCGCTCGACGTCAAGGTGGAGTACGATTACGAATTTTGGGAAGACGGAGCGGGATACCGGTTTTCCTTCACGTCCGAGGAAGGCTGGCGCTTGCATGGTTATCTGGTGAGCCTGCCCAAGACCACCCCACGACCGGCGCCGGCCATTGTCGGGCTGCGCAACCCTGGGGCGCCGATGGGCCTGTTTGGCGAGGATCAGTTCCTGGGAAGAGAGTCCCCGCAGCCGGTGGCGAGGATCTTCATCGAGCCGCGCGGCACGGGAGACACGGCGTGGGGTGAGGAACTGAACATGCATGTTCGCCGGGCCAGCGCTTGGTCGGGCAGGACTCTGGCCAGCATGCGGGTTTACGACACCCTGCGCGGCCTCCAGGCAGTCCGCCAACTTGCCTTTGTCGACGCCAAGCAAGTGGCGTTGGCGGCACAAGGGGAGATGGCCGCCGTGGCCCTGTATGCCGCGCTTCTCGATGGGAACTTGCGCGCGCTCATTTTGGATTCACCCCCTGCTACGCAGAATGCCCCAAGCGAGCGCGATGGGCGCGGGCCTGCCATCGAAATGCTCAACTGCCTCCGCATCACGGACCTGGCGCAAATCTCCGGACTGCTCTACCCCTTGGAACAGGTATTCCTCGGCCAGCTTCCCTTGACGTATGCGTGGGTGGAGGAGATTTATAACCGCCTGGGGCCGCCGGGGAAACTTCTTAAGTTGCGAGACTTGAGCGGCTGGCAGCCCTCCTGATGCGACGCAAGGGAAATCAGGGGAAGGTGTGAAGAAATCGTCGAACACCTCTTCACCACTGAGGCACTGAGGCGCAGAGACCAGAAAAGAAAAGGCATTTTCTCTGTGTCTCAGTGCCTCAGTGGTGGAGTTGGCATTTTTTCACACCTTCTCCTGCCCGTCTCAAAACATGGCCAGGATGGCCATGCCACGCCATTGGCAGCGGCTCCGCCGCACTGGGCAAGTTGTTTGGAATTGAACAAAATTGGGTCGATTGTGTTTCCTTACTCATGACGGAGCATACCCTCAACGTGTTCATTCAGCAGTTAACCGGCGCAGCGGAACGTAAAGGCGATCGCCAGAGGGCTTGCAGAGTATCCCCGAGGCGCCAAAATGAACCTGCATAATCTGAAACAGAGGAGATAACGGATGAGAACAGTCCAGCCCTTCACGCGGAGAAAGTTCCTGGAAGGCGCACTCGCGGGCGCTTCCGGCTTGGCGTTGGCCCAGGAACTCCCCGTTCGGGCTTCCGCGGATCCCCGACACTGGAAATTCGCAGTGGTCGGAATAGGATACCGTGCGCGCGGATCCCATTTGCAGCTTCTTCGCGACTATTTTCCCGAAGTTGAAGTCGTTGCTCTCTGCGATATCACCCCCGAGAACCTTCAGGAAGGTCTTAAGGTCTATGGAAAGCCGGCGGCTGCGTACAGCGATTACAGCAAAATGCTCGCCGAGCACCCGGAGTTGGACGCCGTGGTGGTGGTGGCGCCAAATTTCCTGCACGCTCCCATCACCCTCGCAGCGCTCGAGGCGGGCAAACACGTTCTCACCGAGAAGCCCATCGCCACGCACGTGGCCGCCGCGACAAAAATGATCGAGACAGCAAGAGAAAAACAACGCATCCTGGCGGTAGGATTCGAGATGCGCTATTACCCCCTCTTCCACCGTATGAGCGAGCTGCTCAGCCAGGGGGCGATTGGCGACCTCGAACTGGTGTTTGCCTCGCTCTTTCGCGGCGACTGGAACTCCCGGAGTTGGAAATATACCGATCCCCAGACTGGCGCGAAGACAAATTGGCGGTTTTTGACCTATACGGCCGGCTGCTCGCTGATGGAAGACGGCATCCATGAACTCGACGTCATCCATTGGCTGGTGAACGCCCAGCCGAAACTCATCCAGGCGCAGGGCGGCAACAACGTGTTCCGCGACCGCGAGACCATCGACAACGCCGGGCTGCTGATCGAGTTCGGGAACAATGTCCGCTGCAACTTTGGGTTCTCGCTATTCACTCCCGGCGCGAAGGACGGCCGGGTGCTGCGATTGTTCGGAAGTAAGGGAGAAATGACGTATCGCCAGGAATCAAATGGACAATATGTTGTTATCGCGCCTTACCACGGTCCTACCAAGCGCATCCAAGTGCCTTATTACCAACCCGATGAAGAGAGCGTCTGGAATGACTTGTTGCAACGCCGCCACATGGAGGCACCGTCCGCAGACGAGGAGATTTCCACCTATCGAGTGCAACGGGATTTTCTAAAGTCTATGGAATCAGGCGCTGCGCCCTTCGCCAATGGAGAGGTGGGGCGCGACGCGATTCACATTGCACTGGCGGCGGAACACTCGCTGCGGACAGGACAAATTGTCCCCTGGGATACTGCGGACATTACGCTTTAACATGCGCCGATGGTAACAGTACGGAACCCAAAGGACCCTTACCGACCCTTTGGAAAGGACGCGTTTCCTGTTCTTGCCTCGGCAAAGTGTGAAAACAAACGACACCACTTCCTCGCCGGTGATCGCGGCCACCCTGCACTCATGGTGGATTGCCATCCTACTGCTGGTTTCCATGACGGTGAACTTCATGGACCGGCTGGTGCTGGGTTCCGTGGCGCCCACGCTGCAGTCCACCTTGCACTTCTCCAGCACGCAATACTCTTACATCGTGTTTGCCTTCACGCTGGGAATGACCTTGGGCCAAGTTCCCGCCGGGGCGCTGATTGATCGCATCGGTTTTCGCGCTGCGCTGCCGGGTCTCTGCGCGGGGTGGTCTCTCACCAACGCGCTTCAGGCTCTGGCCCGAACCGTCAGCACATTTAGCGGCATGCGTTTTGTGATGGGCATGTTCGAATGCGGTAATTATCCCGCCGGGGTCAAAGCGGTGGGAGAGCTTTTCCCCCCGACCAAAGCGCCTTTGCGCTGGGAATTTTCAATAGCGGAAGCATTCTCGGTTCGGTGATCGCGCCGCCCATGGTCGTCTTCATTACCGTGCATTATGGCTGGCGCGCGGCGTTTCTGCTTCCCAGCCTCATCGGGCTGATCTGGGTGCTGCCGTGGCTCCAGGTTTGCGGCGCGGGCTCAAAACGGCGCGTGAGTACCCTTCCGCCGCAAGTAAGGATTTCCCTGCGCAATTTGCTTCGGCCCCGCCAAGTATGGGGGATCATCCTGATGCGTTCGTTTACCGGCCCTCTCACCACGTTCTACTGGTTCTGGCTTCCCCTCTATCTGGTTCGGGGGCGTGGCGTAACCCTCGGGTCCATGGCCGGGATGGCGAGTGTGGCTTATCTCCTAGGTGGAATTGGACAGGCGGGGGGAGGGTACTTCTCCGGATGGCTCATCCGGCGGGGCTACACTGTCGATGCCGCGCGAAAGTTAACTTTTGCTATGGGGGGGGGTCATCGCCACCGTTGGCACTTTACTTGTGCCCATGGTAGGGTCAGCGCGGGTAGCGAACCTGTTGGCCGGTTTTGGAATCCTGGGCGCCAACGTCATGAGCAACATCAACATTGCCGTTATCACCGACGTTTTCCCTCAGTCCGCGCAGGCTCGTGTTACCAGTTTTACCGGCGTCGGCGAAGGGCTGATGAACATGGGAATGAGTCTCGTAACAGGTTTCCTGGTTGATCGTTTTTCGTTCCTGCCCGTTTTTGTGGCAGCTTCGGCGCTGCCCGTTTCCGCCATGGTGGGATTGTTCTTCCTTCTGCGCAAGTGTGAGCCCATGTTGCCAGGCGAATTTGCGCGCGGTGTTTCCTGACCACTGACAACCGCGGGCATACCCGTTGCGAGGCCAAGCGGCACGCGCGGCTCACACGTGGAAGGCTCGCCGGATAGATTCGCGGGCGACTTTGATGGCGGCGCTCCCGGGCTTGAAGCCGCTGGGATAATCCTCCTCTGAAATGACCCACCCGCTCCACCCCGTTTCTTCAACCGTCTTTGCCAATGCCGCAAGATCAAAGGTGCCCTGGCCCAGCGGAACCTGCCGCCCGTCCCGGCAATCCCGCAAGTGCAGACCGACGATGCGCTTAAAGTGCTCGCGGAAGAAGGCAGGAACGTTGATGCCGGCTTGATCGGCGTGTCCGGCATCCAGAAGAAAGCTCACCAGGGAGGGATCGGTTTCGCGCCACAAGGCTCGGAGTTCAAGGCCATCATTGAGGCTCTCGGGAGTCTCGTTGTGGTAAGCGAGACGCAGACCGTGGCTCTGCGCGAATTTTGCGGCCTCCATAATCGCCTGGGTCTTCCGGTGCAGCGCGGAATCATCAAGTTTTCCGTTGACCGCCACCGGGCCGGCACTCAGGATAAGGCGCTCTGCGCCCAACGCGGCACCTCCCCCGGCAACACGTCGATAAATGCCGGCGGGCGCGATGTTCGTCTGCGGGTCATAGGCGGGCAGGAAAATGTGAATGCCGGTGAAGCGCAGGCCTAAAGCCTCAATTTGTCGGCGCGCCGCGGAGTTTCCAAATTGCTCCTGAACATTGGCAAAACCGGTTTCGAAGCCTGAAAACTGCAAGCCCTGGATTTGCTCGAGGACGCTCAAGAAGGTGGAAAAATCATGGCGGTCAATGTTCCACGCATTCGTCTGGCATCCTGGCGACAACTTTCCGGGGCCGGCTGCCAGCAGACGGGAACTCCCCGCCAAAAGGGGAGACCGCCTAAGAATCGGCGGCGCGAAAAGCGAAAATCTGAGTTCATGAGCGCGACCTCTTGTGGTAGGGCTGCGCGTGCTCAAGTAATTCGATAACGCGCGAAAAATTTCGCTGGCCCTTGCTTTCAAGCCACTCCTCCAGCGCAGGCGCTCCGCCCCTTGAATACGCGCCGACGCCCTCTTGCCAGGCGGCGCGCCCGCAGAGAACGCCCGAGAAAGGAACGCGCGCCTCAACCGCCAGGCCAAGGGCCTCGATAAATTCCTCTATCCCGACACCCGCGCTCAGGTAGATGAAAGGCTTGGAAGTCGCGGCCGCTGCCTGCCGAAACAGATCCAGGGCCTCGCTGCGCGACCAGGCTGCCGGCCCTGCGAATGACTTCGTTCCCTCGACGAACTTCAGATCCACGGGGAACTCCACCTTCAGGACGTCCACGCCATACCGATCGCGCGAAAACTCGGCCACGCTTTGAATGACTGTGTCGGGCTTGCTTTGAGGAGTCTCTCCCTCGCGGGGCCCGCCCGCTGAAGCGTAGTGAACCAGTTCCAGGAAGAACGGGATATCCTCGGCTAGGCACTCGGAGCCAACCCGTTCCACAAAAGCCTTCTTAGCTTCATTAATGTGCGTCGGAGCCAGGGGCGTGTAATGCATCAGCACCTTGATGCAGTCGGCGCCCGCTTCCTTTAAGCGCTTGGCGGAGGCGCCGGCAATCAAGGTGGGAAGTCTTTCCGGATGTGGGTTCAGATAGGCGTCATTCTCGTAGGGGAGGAGCAGGCCCGCCTGCTTGTGGCGAACCGTGAAGGCGCTTTGTCCATAGTTTTGGTCCAATAGCACTCCGCTCGCCAGGGGTGAAAGGCGCTCCGTCAGGATGCGCTTGAATTCCTCCACCTGGGCAGCGACCGGCTCCCCGCCCATGGCAGCTTTCATCAGGGCGACCAAGCTCCCGCGGTGGTCCAGGGCGAGCGCGGCGATCACCCCGTCGGGATTTGACACCGCCGCTAGCCCGCTCCGCTTCCCATTATTCATTTTGGTGAAATCCATGGTCGAAAGTTTGTGGGACGGGCAGGAGCCTGCCACGCTACCTTCCTTGTGGGAACAGTCCCCCCCTTGGTTGGAAATGGGGTCCCGCGATCAAAAGTCCTCGCCAATATTGGCGTCCAAACGATATTATATATCAGCGGGCGCGTTTTGAACGAAGCGAGCTTCATCATTGCCGTGACTCTGTTAGGGTGCAAACCAGTCGGATATCCTTACAGAAACGAATCCGGGAAATTACTTCCCGGCGCGGGCATGGACAAGCTCAGGAGGCATCATGGCGACGATTGCGGGAACGGTAGCGAATGCATCGGAGAACAACACAGAAGGAAAAAGCGTCAAGCCGGGCACACTGTTTAGCGGATCGAATCCGCCCGTTAGCTACCGGCAACATTTTACTCCGGAATCATCCCACTTGCTTTACTTAACGTGCGGTGAGTTCGAGATCTCCCCGGCCTCGGCCTCTCGTGAGTTCCGTCTGCCCGGGGAAGAGAGTTTGCTCTTCATGTGGCACGGAACCGTGACCGCGTGGGTGGGTGAACAATCCTTCGAACTCAGCCCTTACGATACCCTGTACATTCCCACGGGAGCTTCCTTCCACATGCGGAACGCCGGCGCGGAACCAGCCCGTGTGGTGCAGTGCTCAGCGCCGGCGGCAGTTGCCCATCCTCCTTTTCACTCTAAATTTGCCGAGTTTGCCAAGCGGGAAGAACGCATCCGCCACTTGAAGGGTAAGGATGTTTATATGATGTTCGATGTCTCCGAGGGAGCCGACAAGCTTGTGGCCGGATACACCTTCTTCCAGGCCCACCAGCGCTCTTGGCCACCTCATAATCACACCGACCAGGAGGAAGTCTACTTCTTCATCAAAGGGCACGGCTCCATGGAAGTTTACGAGTCGCCGGAGAATCTAACCTTTGTGAAGGATGTGCAGGAGGGCGACATGGTAACCATTCCCTTCCTGAATTATCACCCCGTTTTCTCACAGGACAGCCCGCTAGAGTTCATCTGGTGCATCGCCGGCGAACGCTACTGGGTGGGGGACAAGAACAAGACTTTCATGAGCGGAAGTTCCGGCCCCATTACCACCTGATTCTCGGCGGGGTTCATCTGTGCTTATTCCTTTCTAAAGGAGAATCCTAAGTTTGGTCATCGATTCTGGCGACGGGTCAAAACGATAACTCTGGAAGAGATATTCAACGGGTGTTCACCATGGAGTCGGAGTGACATTTTACGTGCAAGTTGCTGCATGCTAACGAGGTTTGCGGCGCTCGGGCAGTTTTTTGCGCGTGACTACAGCAATCTTCCGGTGCGGTAGTGCC
>JBKQVI010000170.1:0-13724 GCA_052139985.1 Terriglobia bacterium | reverse complement strand
TTCCCTCGCCGTCACTGGCGACAGCTTGCGGTGGCCATCCGGCGAATGGGCTTCCGCCAGTTCAATCGCTACTGGCAGTCCGGTGTGCAGCTCATCCGCGAAACCAGCATCTCCACCAACGTCGCGGATGACCCGCGTGGCAATGAGCGTCCCATGCCGCTGGACCCGATTCCGATGGTGATGGCGGAAAACGAATGGGCGCAGATTGAAGCGGCCATCATCCAGCGCGTGGCATTGCTGAACGCCATGCTGGTTGATCTCTACGGCCCGCAACGGCTGCTTTATCAGCACCACCTTCCCCCGGCGCTGGTCTTCGGCAATCCGCAATTCCTGCGGCCCTGCTTCGGCATAGTCCCTCCCGACGGCATACATCTGCATACTTACGCGGCGGATTTGGCGCGTTCTCCCGACGGCCGCTGGTGGGTCATCGCGGACCGCACGCAAGCGCCTGCCGGCATGGGCTACACGCTGGAGAACCGGCTGGTTAGCGCGCGCACGTTGCCCGCCGTGTTCAGCCAGCATCGCGTTCGCCATCTGACCCGCTTCTTTGACGTCCGCCGCGATGCGCTTCTCGCCCTGGCAGCGAGGCAGGGCAAGAGTCCGCGGGTCGTGGTGCTCACTCCGGGGCCGCACAACGATACCTATTTTGAGCATTCTTTCCTGGCGGGCTACTGGGGCTTCCCCTTAGTTGAGGGCAATGACCTGACCGTGCGTGACGGCCGCGTCTACTTGAAGACTCTGGCAGGACTCGAGCCGGTGGACTTGATTATGCGCCGCTTCAACGACAGCTACTGCGATCCCCTCGAGCTGCGCGGAGATTCCCTGTTGGGCGTTCCCGGCCTGGTGCAGGCCGTCCGCAATGGCGCCGTGGTGATTGACAATGCTCTTGGCAGCGGGTTGGTGGAAGCGGCGGGACACCTGGCATTTCTGCCCGGCCTTTGCCGCGAGCTTCGGGGCGAAGATCTGCGTCTGCCCTCCGTGGCCACCTGGTGGTGCGGCCAGGACAAACCCTGCCGATATGTGTTGGAACATCTCGATGCGTTGGTCATCAAACCTTCGTCGCCCAGTTTCGGTAACCAGTTGGAGTACCCTGCGACGATGGATACAGCGGCGCGGGAGAAGCTGATCGGGAAAATCAAATCCTACCCGGAACGCTACGTGGCGCAAGAGGGAATTGCGCTTTCCACGGCCCCGGCGCGCACCGACACGGGACTGGCTTCCCGCCACATCGTCCTGAGAGTCTTCGCCGTTTGGGACGGCCAGTCCTACACCGTTTTGCCGGGCGGCCTTACGCGGGTCACCACCGAATCCACCTCCCATCAGCTTCCTACAACCCTGGGCGGCGCGAGCAAAGACACTTGGGTGCTGGGAGGGCAGGAGGAGCCAGCGCCCACCCTGAACCTGCCTACAGTTTCCATCGAGGCATACTCCGGCCGAGGCGCCCTGCCCAGCCGCGTTGCCGACAATCTATTCTGGCTGGGCCGTTACACGGAACGCGTGGATGCCCATGTCCGCCTGCTCCGCGCGTTGTTACCGGCGTTGTCAGCCGAGGCGGATTTCGGGCGCGCCGTTACACTGGAAACCGCAGTTAATATTTTGGTGGGGCTGCGCCTGCTGCCGCCGGAGGACGCCACAGCTTCCATTGCCGAACAACGTTGGCGGGTGCAGCGCTTTCTCACCGATATGGTTTACGACCCCTCTCGGATTTCCAGCCTGGGGCGGAACCTCAAGGAGATGCGCCGCGTTGCGTGGCAACTGAAGGAGCGGCTGTCAAGCGATACCTGGCACGTCCTCCTGCAACTCGAAGCAGAATTCTCCCGTCCCGTGCCGGTGAATCCTGAGCATCGGTTTCTTGCCTGCATCGGTGCGCTCGACCGGGCTGTCATGACGCTGTCGGCGTTTTCGGGATTGCTGATGGAAAATACCACGCGCGGTGCGGGATGGCGATTTCTCGAAATTGGGCGCCGCCTGGAGCGGGCTTTGCAGATGGCGGAATTGCTGCGCGCGGGAGTGGCGAAAGTTCCTCCGGATACCGAGCCGTACCTCCAGACTTTGCTTCAGGTAGCGGACAGCTCCATTACTTACCGAACGCGATACATCAGCGTGCTCAGAACCGATCTGGTATTGCAACTCTTGCTGGCGGATGAGTCGAACCCGCGGTCCGTGGCGTTCCAATTAGATGCCGTGGTTCGCCAGTTCGATGACCTCGGTGAGCCGGATGACACGGAACATCGCCGGTTGGAAGGCTTGGCCTCCAAAGCACTGGGCGAAGTCTGTGTGGCGCTCACAGAAGAGCTTGCTCAGCGGGATGGAGAGGGACGATTCGCGGCGCTCGAATCGCTCCTCGATCAGCTCAAGACCGACTTGCACGAATTTGCCGAAGCGTTGATGGCGCAATACATGAGTCCTGTCAAGCCCTCGCGGCTGACATCGTCCTGGTGAGGTAGGATGCTTTACCGGATCACTCACGCAACCCGTTACGCTTACCCGGCGCCGGTGACGCAGTGTTTCAATGAGGCCCGCCTCACTCCGCGATCGCTGCCCGGCCAGCAAGTACGTGAGCACTCGCTCGAAGTCAATCCCCGCCCGGCCTTTCTGCAAAATCGCACGGACTATTTCGGCAATGCCGTTTCCACGTTCGCGATTATTGAAAGGCACGATCGCTTCGCGGCCGTGGCTTCGAGCGTGGTGGCAGTGGAAACGCAGAGCAGGGAAATTCTTTCGTCGCCCCCATGGGAGAAGGTTTGCGATCTGCTGGCCCAACCACTCGATCCGGAATCCATCGCCGCCTCCGAGTTCATTTTCGATTCCCCTTACATTTCCGCGTTCGCCGAACTGAGCGACTACGCTCGTCCCACGTTCACACCCGGACGCCCTTTGCTGAGCGCCTTGCAGGAACTTACCGCGCGCATTCATGACGAATTCAAGTATCAGCCCAAATCCACGACGATCGATACGCCGCTCCTTGAGGTCCTACAGATGCGGCAGGGTGTGTGCCAGGATTTCGCTCACCTGATGATCGGCGCCCTGCGGTCCTTGCGATTGGCGGCGCGGTATGTGAGCGGCTATATCCGCAGTAGTCCGGGGTTTCAGGGAGCGGCGGCGTCGCATGCGTGGGTGTCGGTGTTCGATCCCGAAAACGGTTGGCTGGGTTTTGATCCTACCAATAACATGATGCTGTCGGACGCCCACATCACCCTGGCGTGGGGACGCGATTACGGGGATGTGACCCCAGTGAAGGGCATCGCCCTGGGCGGCGGCGGGCAATCCGTGGAAGTGGAAGTCCGCGTTCAATCCCTTGAAATGTAATGTGGCGCTCTGCCCATATGCGCAGGGAGCGGCCTGGCGCTTATGCGAGAAGTTTTTTCACGACGTTGCCGGAGATATCCGTTAGCCGGAAATCCCGGCCTTGGAATCGATACGTCAGTTTGGTGTGATCCATGCCCATGCAATTGAGAATGGTGGCGTGCATGTCATGGATATCGATGGGATCTTCCACGACGTTGTATCCCAGTTCGTCGGTCTGTCCCAAAGTCATGCCGGGCTTGATGCCGCCGCCCGCAAGCCACATGGTGAAAGCGCGCGGGTGGTGATCGCGCCCGAGAAACTTCGATTGATTGCGAGCTTCATTCATGGGCGTGCGCCCGAATTCTCCGCCCCAGACAACGAGCGTAGAATCGAGAAGACTCCGCTGCTTAAGGTCCTTCACCAGCGCTGCTGCGGCCTGGTCGGTTTCCTGGCATAATTTCGGTAAGCGGTGAGCAATATCATCATGGGCCGACGTGCCGTGGTTGTCCCAGCCGCGATGATAGAGCTGTACAAAGCGGACACCCCGCTCCACTAATCGCCGCGCCAGCAGGCAGTTGTTGGCAAAGGATTTCTTGCCGGGTTCGGTCCCGTACATCTTGTGGATGTGCTCCGGCTCTTTGGCGATATCCGCCAGTTCCGGAACGCTGGTCTGCATCTTATACGCCATTTCGTATGACGCAATGCGAGTGGTGATTTCCGGGTCGTTCGCCGTATGCAGATTCATCTCGTTCAGATCTTTCAGTGCGTCCAATGACTCGCGTCGTTGCTCGGGCGAAACGCCGTCGGGATTAGCGAGGTACAGCACGGGGTCGCCTTGCGAGCGGAATTCAACACCCTGATAAACCGAGGGGAGAAACCCGCTTCCCCAGCAGGACTTGCCGCCGTCGGGCTGGTTTTCGCCGGAAAGCAACACCACGAATCCCGGCAGGTCGGCGCACTCGCTTCCCAGACCGTAGGTGAGCCATGAACCCATACTGGGACGGCCGATAATCTGGAAACCGCAGTTCATGTAGATCTGTGCGGGGGCGTGATTGAATTGAGTGGTGCCGATGGATTTCACAATCGCGATGTCATCGGCAACTTCCTGGAGGTGCGGCAAAAGCTCGGAGATTTCCGCCCCGCATTTGCCGCTCTTGCTGAACTTGTAAGGCGACCCCAGCAGCCGCGGCACCCCCTTGATAAAGGCAAAGCGCTGGCCTTTCGTAAACTCCTCGGGAATCAGTTGGCCGTTGTACTTTTGAAGCGTCGGCTTATAGTCGAGCAGATCGAGGTGCGAGGGCGCCCCTGCCATGAAGAGATAGATAACGCTCTTCGCCCTGGCGGGGAACATCGACGGCTTGGCAGCCAAAGGATTAGGCTCGGGCGCAGGCAGACCCGGCGACGCGGCGTCCGCCGCGAAGAGGTCGCGGCGCAAGAGAAGGGACAGAGCGGTTCCGCCGACAACGATTCCTGCTTGTTTGAAGAAATACCGCCGGGTGAGTGCCTTTGCCAGCTCTTCCGGATCGTGCGGGAGTTTCTCACTCATTGATTATTCCTTGGTCACAGCCTCATCCAAATTGAGGAGAACATTTGAAACCATGGTCCATGCTGCGGCCTCCGGCAGATTGGAGGGGGGGCCGGTGTATCCTTTGGCGACCAAGTCGGCGGCCTTTGCGTCGCTCTTGAAATATGCGACCTCGTGCTGGTAATACGCGAGAATGCGATCCAGTTCCTGCGAAGTGGGCCGCCGAGTCAAGCAGCGACAGAATCCGTAAGTCGCGCGTGCCGCGGCGTCCGGGCCTCCATCTTGTAGGATCTTGCGGCCCAAGGCCTGTGCCGCGACGAAGAATGCGGGGTCATTGAGAGTCGTCAAGGCCTGGAGCGGCGTGTTGGTGCGTACGCGCCGCACCGTGCAAATCTCGCGGGTGGGCGCGTCGAAAGTAGTCCAACTGGGATAGGGTGAAGTGCGGCGAATGAAGGTGTAGAGCGATCGGCGGAAGCTGTCCTCCCCTTTGCTCTCCTCCCATTTATCATCGTTGTAAGGCCGGTCCCAGATGCCTTCGGGTTGGTAGGGGAAAACGCTGGGGCCGCCAATCTTCGGGCTCAACAGGCCACTGGCCTCTAGTGCTGCGTCCCGAACCACTTCCGCCGGCACGCGGAAGCGCGGGCCCCGTGCCAACAGCAAATTGTAGGGATCCTTTTCCTCCAGTTCCGGAGTGGCATTGGAGGATTGCTGGTAGGTGGCGGAGGTCACGATGAGCCGGAGCATTTTCTTCATGCTCCAGCCATCGCGCATGAATTCCGTCGCCAGCCAATCCAGCAAAAGCGGGTGGGTGGGGGGCGCACCTTGGGTTCCGAAATCCTCGCTGGTCTCCACAATACCGCGGCCAAACAACTGCTCCCAATTCCGATTCACCGTGACGCGCGCAGTCAGGGGGTTGTCGTCCGACACAAGCCAGTTGGCCAAGCCCAATCGGTTGGGCATTTGATCGTCGGGCAGAGGATTGAGGATGAAGGGAACTCCGGCGCACACCTTGTCTCCCACACTCAGGAAGGAGCCGCGGATGTGGACGTTCGTGCAGGGCCGCTCGAACGAGGATTGTTCGCCCATGACCAGAGTTGTAGCGATGCCCAGCTTGGAGTCCTCGTCCTCGATAGTTTTCTTCTTATCGCGGACCGGTTGCAGGAGTGGGGCGATAGCTCGATAGGCGGCGGCGAGGTCGGCGGCGGACTTCTGCGTGCGCTGAGTGGGGGGAAGATCCAGCGCAGCGCGCAGCCGCGCAGGAACACTGACCGCAATGCTCGGATCGGCGCTGGTGGTGACGGCGATCCGGAAGCGGCCGATCCCACACTTGGAAAACGCCATGTCGTGCTTCATACGAATCGTCAGCACGGTGCCGCCGCTGAATCCGAAAGGCTTGTCGGGAATAAGAACTCCCCGGCGGACGGAAGTCGATTTGTCGTCGGAGGTGTCAATGCCCCAACCCTTGGGCCGCGGCTTGTCGTTTGCAAGGTTGTCGAAATCGTAGCCGGACTGCGATTCGTCCGCAGCCGCCTTCTTGAAGACGATCTTCTGAGAGCTGGCAGGGTTCCCCGCGGGAGCAGCCTGCACCTCGAAATCACTCAAGAAGAAATTGCCGCCGGAATCGCGGCCCGGGCCTCCAGCAGGCAGGCTGGGATCACTCAACACCTCCAAGCGAATGCCGGTGATTCCCGCAAGGTCAGTGCGGGCCGATAGTTCGTAAGAGTCGGCGTCAGGATTCTTG
Source organism: Terriglobia bacterium (assembly GCA_052139985.1). Classification (GTDB taxonomy): domain Bacteria; phylum Acidobacteriota; class Terriglobia; order UBA7540; family UBA7540; genus Bog-366. Next base: position 7,170 of record JBKQVI010000170.1, on the reverse strand, counting down.
CCGCCTGTGAGGATCGATCCGTCCGGAAGAAGTTTGAGAATTGCGCCGCCCTTCGATACGTAGTGATTGGGTTGAAGTACCGTCCATTTTGTTTCCGCCGCTTTGATGTCCTGTTCCCACTGGGCTTGCGCGGCGGCCAATGCCGGTGTGGGCGTGTCCAGGACGGTTTGTAACTGGGCGATTTCCGCGCGGAACTCCTTGCCTTTGGCGGCTTGCTCCGGTGTGGGCAGCTCAATAGCAGGCTCGCGGGCGTAAATATCGTCGGAAGAGCGATCGACTTCATACTTCTCACCGGCGAAGAACGCCAGGAAACGGTAGTAGTCTTTCTGCGTGAACGGATCAAACTTATGGTTATGGCATTCGGCGCAACCGACAGTACTTCCCAGCCAAACGGTGGCGGTGGTGTTGACCCGGTCCACTTGCCCGTACCAGTAGTACTCTTCGGGATCAACGCCGCCTTCCATGTTAATCATGGAGTTGCGATTAAAGCCGCTGGCGATCAACTGTTCCGTGGTCGATTGCGGCAGCATGTCGCCGGCGATCTGTTCGATCGTAAACTCGCGGAACGACATGTCGTCGTTGAAGGCTTTGATAACCCAGTCGCGGTACTTCCACATCGTCCGCCTTCGATCCGCTTCGTAGCCATTCGTATCAGCGTAGCGGGCCAGATCGAGCCACGCCGCCGCCCAGCGTTCGCCAAAGTGCGGAGAGGCGAGGAGACGATCCACAACCTTTTCATAAGCCTGCGGACTGTGGTCTGCCAGGAACGCATCGACTTCCTGCGGAGTGGGGGGAAGGCCGATGAGATCAAGCGACACGCGGCGGATCAACATTTCCTTGCTGGCTTCGGGCGAAGGCTTCAGGCCCTCCTTCTCCAGCCGGGCGAGAACGAAGTAGTCAATTGGGTTCCGGCACCACGTGGCATCTTTCACGCTCGGCAGATCGGGCCGCACCGGCTTGACGTAGGCCCAATGGACAACCGGCTTGCCGGTGGCGATCGGAGTGGAGGAGTCTGGGCCGTGCGCGCCCTGGTCAATCCATTTGCGGATCAGGTCAACGTCATCAGCGGAGAGCGGCGGACCACCGTAAGGCATTCGGGGACGGTCAAGGCCCAGAATGCGCCGCACCAAGGGACTCTTCTCGCTGTCACCCGGAGCCACGACTTTGCCATTCGCGCTGCCTTTCAGAATATCCGCGAGTGAATCCAGTCGCAGCCCGTTTTGCTGAAGATCCGGTCCGTGGCATCGGTAGCAGCGCGCGGCCAAGATCGGACGTACTTCCGCGACGAAAATGCCTGATTCGCTTTCCTGCGGGTGCGCTGCGACGGGGGTTACCGGGGCCAGCGTAGCTTCCTGGGGAGCCGCGAAAGAGTTCTGATCAATCCAGGTACGAATCAATTTGATTTGACTTGCCGGAAGCGGATCGGCGCCCATCGGCATTCGCGCTTCTTCTCCGACTCCCAACAGCCGTTTAACGAGAAGGCTCTTCTCGCTATCGCCCGCTATGATGATCTTGCCGGATTCACCACCCTTCAGCGCACCAGCTTCAGTATCAAGGCGCAACCCGCCCTGCGGCTTCTCACCGCTGTGGCAGGCGATGCAGTTCTTTTGAAAGATGGGAGCGATGTCATCGGCGAAGGTGACCTTGGCGCGAGGCCTGTCGGGATTGACTTGGGGCTGGGCGGCGATTCGGGCCGCGCTTGCTGCCAGCATCAAGAGGAGAAAGCTCACACCACCCGCCCACAGCGAACGTTGAATCCCCGTGCGCCCGTGTTGTGAAGGGAGCCGCATTGAAGTTGGATGGTTGCCCTCTGGCTGGCGCAATTATCGGCGCGCGACCATCAATAATGTGAAAGCAGAAGCCCTGCAATCGAAACTCAAATATAACGCTCCCCGCCGCGAGGACGCAATAGAATCCGGTGCTGTCCTAATTTGAACGTAGCGCCGCCATCTTGGCGGCTCAATGCCGGCTGCAAACCGGCGCTACAGCTGAAATTAGGACAGCACCGAAGACCCCAAGGGCTCACGGCGAGCTTCTCGAAGTGTGAAATCTCTCGCTCGACTCTTTGCCATGCCGCACAGACTGGCGCGCCGATAGAAGTCGCCAGATTATGACCCAGCATCTTTAATCTTTATCTTTATTCTTCATTGCGATTTCAGGAATGAGGCACTACACTTCGCGATATGATAAACAATAGACGTCGCGTTCCTCGTTACTCAGCTCACGTGCAGGCCAGCATCAAACTGCCGGCGGACGGCACAGCCCTCGCGGTCGTGGTGGAGGACCTCTGCGTCCTCGGATGCTTGCTGGAGTATGCCCCAACCCTAGAGATCCGTCAGGAGTGCGATTTTGCCATGACGTGGAAAGGCCGGGAATTCCAGACACCGGCGGTGGTCACGTGGAGAAGTGAGCAAGGCCAAGTAGGAGTGGAATTCCACAACACCGAATCGGCGAATCATCAGTTGCTAAGGGAGATCTGCGCCGAATTCTCCACCAAACCGCTCGTGCGGCTACCAGAAGATCAGGTAGCTTGATTCAGGCTGCCCCCCAAGGGTCTGCGCCGTCGGGAATTGATGAAGGTTGCGGCAAGCTTATTCAGTTCCGAGAGAGGCAATCATGCGGTGTTCATCCACGTGGCTGCGCAAGATGATACTCGCCATTTCCGCGATCGCGCCACTGATGGCGGCCGGTGAAATCTCTGCGTCAGCGGATAATTCAACGAATTACGTTCTTACACAGGATGCGCTGGACAGAACGCTTGGCGTCCTGAACGACCTTCGCGCCAAGGGCGTGTCCCTTGATCTCGACATCGGTGACGGCAACCTGGATGCAGAGACTGCCAATCTGGAAAAGCAGCCCAAGGTCAGGCGTATCCTGAAGAAGCGCAGGCTGTCGGTGCGGGAGTTTGTCCTGACGTATAAGGCCACCGCCCAGATCCATGCGGCGGAAAAGGCCCAAGATAATTGGCAAAGAATCCTGCAAGACCCGGACGCGCCGCCCGATGCCAAACTCGCTGCCACGCAGAAATTGGCCGAATCGCTAAAGCATAACTTGTTCACGCCCGAGCAGACCGAGTTGGTACGCCGCCGCATGGCGGAGCTGGAGACCTTGTTGCCCCCTCCCAAATGAGAATTGCCGCGGGACCCATCAACGATATACGCCGTGCTGTCGGGCACTCGGCGAGGGGTCTAGCCCGCCGCTAAGAAAAAAGGCCGCCTGCGATGGCGGCCTTTTCATTGCGATTGGGATATCAAAATTAGACGGCGACCTTTTCCTCTTCCTGTTTCGCCGGAGCGCCAATCTGCACAAGGTCTGACTTCGGTTTTTGCAGAACGATTTCCTCGAACACCTTTCGCGCCTCAGCGGCCTGTTGAGCTTCCCACGCGGCTTTGCGGCGGGCCTTTTCTTCTTCGGCCGCGGTGAGGGGAACGTCATGGTCGAGGGTACGAACGCGCGCGGCGTCCGCGGCATTCACAGTAAGAGAGTGCTGGGTCGTATCCAACTCCACGCTCTTCCCCTTGGCGTAGATCGCGTGCTTGCCGTGAGTCTTATACCACTCAGCCACGCTGGCGTTCTTGTACATGTTCTCGATAATCTTCCGCCAGCCGATGCCCGTGTTGTACGCGCAGAACGAGATCTCTCCCAATTGGGTCGCGTACGGGATGATGCACATCTCGGTGCGGCGGAAGTCGTAGTTGAACAGATCCTGGAACCACATTCCCGCGATGAAGAGTAGGTTCCACGGATCGGATCGGCGCTTCATGGCATCTTCCAGCGTGCGATTCGGATCGGAAGCGCCATACTTCTCCCGCGTCTTCTTTTCCCCTGAGAGTGCAAACGACTTGTCAAATTTCTTGATCAAATCCATGAGCGCCAGACTCTTGGGCGCCTTGAACGGCTTGTAGTTTTTAAGGATCCCCATGGCCAGCATGAAATTCGAAAACTTCTTCCCGCGTCCGGCGTCGGTAATCTTCTGAATATCTTTCACCAAGCCGGGGACGTTTAGGAATTCCGGAACCGGCGCCCATTCCTTGGTTTCCTTGTTGATCATGAGCGCCGTACCCACGCCGCAGTTCGGGTGGCATCCGCAACTGACCATACCCCATTGCGCCTCCGGACCTTTCACCAAGTCGGCGAAATCGGCGAACGCGCTGAACATCGAAATGGGGAACCAGTCGCGAGTGGGCTCGGTGATGCCGGTCTGTTTCTTCACGTCGCCGGCGAGATGCGCAAGCGTGTAGCGTTGGCGCAAACGGCGCTGCGGCGTGATGTCCTCATCGCGCCCGGTAAACGATACGGGTTGGAAGGCGACGAAGGCGATTTTCTTAGGGTTCTCACGGGCAAAGTTTACGATGGGGCCAACCTGGTCGTTGTTCACATTGTTCACGATGGTGATGACGAGGATGATCTCGATGCCGGCCTCGTGCATGTTCTCGATTGCCCGCAGCTTCACGTCGAACAGGTTGCCAACCTGGCGATGGCCGTTAGCGTCGTTGCCGATGCCGTCAAATTGCAGATAGGCATAACGCAGGCCCGCTTCGAAAGCGCGGCGGCAGAAATCCTTGTCCTTCGCGAACTCGATGCCATTCGTCGCGGCCTGCACGCTGTTGTATCCAAGTTTGCGCGCGTAGCGAATCGCGTCGATGAAGTAGGGTGACATCGTTGGTTCGCCACCCGAGAATTGCACGGACATCTGGCGGCGCGGCTTGATCTTGATGGCATTGTCGAGAATTTCTTTGACGTCTTCCCAAGTCAGTTCGTGCACGAAGCCGACTTGGTTCGCGTCCATGAAGCAGGGGTCGCACATCATGTTGCAGCGATTCGTCAGGTCCACGGTCAGCACCGACCCGCGGCCGTGCTTGATGGAACTCGATCCGTGATTGTGCAGGCCCTCGTCATTGTGGGCGCGAATGTCGCGGCCGGGGAAGTTGCGCTCGATCCAGCTTAGGAACTTGGCGTCGACGGCCATCATATCTTCGAAGTGGCCGTGGACGGGGCAATCCTTCACCATCCAGACTTCGCCGTCGCGCTCGATGATGTTGGCTTTCACCTCGCCGGTTTTCTCCGTGAGCAGCGACTGCCAATTCTCATCGCCATTCATAATCTTGGCACGCGCTTCCTTCACGCACTCCGGGCAGAGTGAGTCGGTTTGGCGGGGCCAGCCCAATTGAGGTTTGGTCTTCTGCCAGGATTTCAAGAGCGGCTTGTCCGACCACTTCGGCGTGAAGGTTGGACCCGGGCGGTACCTATTGAAGAACTGCACTGAGTCGAACGCGACCGTGGCCGCGGAACAAACGGCTTGGTCTACGAACTTCATGAGCCGCTGACCTTTGATTCTCGGCATATGGAAATATCCTCTCCCCTTAAAGATTACGAACTACCGCTACAGGCAGAACCCAGTCGCAATTCTTGCGACCCTTAGCCGACGGCCATTGTGGAATCCCCACCATTCCCCAAGAAAGGCCGACGGTGCCGGCATAGGCTTTCCAGATGGTCTCAACCTATGCTCTACGGGTCCAAAACGTTCACTTCGAGGTCGCCCTGACCTGCTTGGCGCCACCGGACTTGCGAAGGTAGAAACGTCCGAAAGCCCAGGCGCCGCAACTATACGTGCAAATGATACGAAGTATAGGAGTTAAGGTTAAGCAGTTTGTGTTAAACGGTAATTTTGACCAGTTGTATGGCACAAAAGGTCTATCGAACGGCTTTTACTAAGTCACTTGGTATTAAGATGTTGGCCAAACTGTAAAATGACACATGTCAAGCATATGGACCAAGTCCGGCTGCCCCCACAAACGCCAAAATGGCTGGGAAGTAAGGACAAATTGTCGTTGCGCCCTACCGCAGCAACCTCAGCCTGAATTGCACCTGCCGGGACGTGGTGGATGTACTTGTAACGGCGCCCGCCGTGCCCGCTAGTCCGGTGGGATTGGCTGCCGTGGGCGGGGTGGAGACAATTAGGTTGGGCGGATTAACGTTGGCGCGATTCAGCAGGTTGAAGATCTCCGCGCGAAGCTCCAGGCGCAGGCCTTCGCGAATCGACGTATCTTTCAGCACGGAGAAATCCCACGTGGCGAGTCCCGGGCCGGAGTATGAGTCGCGGCCGAGGTTGCCCTAGAATCCGCCATCCGACGGCGGCGCGATGAATGCATCGGGTGGGAAAGGTGTAGTTGGCGGCCCGGCCATGAGCTTCGTTCCAGCCGGTGGTGAATTCATCGCGGAAGCCCAGAGGCAGAGTGATGGTGGGCGCCACTCGAATGACATCTTCGGCGTACCACGCGCCGAACAGCGAGCGCCGGCTCATCTCGGTGGGCGCGGGATCATAGAGGAACGTCGCGACGGTCCCCGGCAAGAAGGCCGCGAGGCTAGTAAAGATTGCCTTCCCGAACGGGCTAAGCGCCGGCGTTTCATTCGATTGAAAAGGCTGGAACCAGGCGCCAAAGGTGAACGGGTGGCGTCCGCGCGTCAGCGTGACACGGTCCTCAGCGGTGACGAGATTGCGGGCGACGGTGAGGTTGCTGCCATGATTGCTGCCGGCCAAACCGACCTGGGCCTGAGGATTTGACGCGGCGCTGCCACCCACCACCACGGCGCCCACCGGGTGCCCAACCAGAAATCCTGGGACCGACGTTGCGGGCGTGCCGGGTGTGGGCTCGCCGGTGAAAAAGTATCCCTCGCGCGAGCGGATCGGACAGACAAGCGCGTGAAATCTGTTGGAGGGAACGATCCAGCAAGTTGTGCAGGACGGACAGGGGGTGGACCTGCTGGCGGCCTGCGGTGTAGATTTAAAGGCAAGTAGCGCGGACCACCGAATTTGTGGTCCGCGTCCCTTCGGTACCGCGCGCCGCAATCACGCTCACTCGCCTCGACCCGTGGCCTTCGGTGCGCAAAAGCCGCAGACCGCAACTGCGGCGGTTTGCGCTACACGCTTTGGAGTGCGGCGGCTCGACGCCGCTGTTCCCTCGGGATCGCATCGTGATCGTGGAGCGAGAATATTCCTTCATCCTCCTCCACCCTTCCGCCGATAAACGAAGCGGGGGAGTGTCGGGGGCACTGCGAGGGGGCCAAGGACGGGAAACGGGACTCGGGACTCAGCCTGTCGACTCGCCCCTTTCCCCTCGTCACTCACCGCTAGCCACTCGCCACTAGCAACGGTCTCTTGGCGTCCGG
>JBKQVI010000169.1:0-5329 GCA_052139985.1 Terriglobia bacterium | reverse complement strand
AGGCCAACATGGACCTGATCTCGGTCTCTCCCATCTTCAACCTGTACGACTCCGAGTGGCCTATCCGTACTTACCAGCGCCAATACCCGCCCGCCAAGTTCGTTTTCGCCCAAGAGGGCCGGCGCATGGGAATCGCCGTAGATTCCATCGTCTCGATGGGTTCCATCATCTCCGGCGGACGCGTCACCGGCTCGGTCTTATCACCCGACGTTCGCGTCAACAGCTACACGGAAGTGGAAGGTTCCATCCTGTTTTCCCACGTCAACATTGGCCGTTATTCGCGCATCCGCCGCGCCATTATCGACCGCCACATCGATATCCCTGAACGCACCGAGATCGGATATAACCTGGAAGAGGACCGCAGGAAATATCACGTTACGGAAACGGGAATAGTCGTCGTGGTCCCCGAGCAGAGAATGTTCGAAGAGCCGGAGTAGGCGGAAAGCAGAAGGCAGTAGGCGGAAGGCGGTAAGCAGTAGGCGGAAGGCGGTAAGCAGAAAGCAGTCGACCTAAACGGGACTCAGTCCTCACGTTCAACAATTTACGCGCGGCTTCGGGACTCATCTTCAGATCTGCGAGGTGCGCCTCTTTTCGCCGGACGTCTAACAAAACTCCCGTCTGTCAGTGGTTACTGCCTACCGCCTACTACCTTCTGCTTTGTGCTTTCTGCCTTCTGCTCTCTGCCTACTGCCTTCTGCTTTCCGCCTTCTGCTTACTGCACTTCCGGCACTCCTGGTAAAATCGTCCACACGGAGTAGTTTGTCAGCGATTGCAATTTGTCCAGCCACGCTTTCAGGGAGGCAGTGGTTGCGACGGCGCTGTCATCGCCGGAGGTGTCCAGCAAGCGCTCGAAAAATGAGCGGTGGGGCGGCAGCGACAGCAGGCTGACATTCTCGCCAGCCGGAATTTTGGCGAGTTCACGAGCGCGCGCTAAAGCGGTGTGCAACCCTCCGAGTTCATCCACCAGGCCGAGCTGCTTGGCGCGCTCGCCCGTCCACACGCGGCCTTGCGCGATCTTATCCACATCCTCGACCTTCATGTGGCGTCCGGCCGCCACCCCCGATAGAAAATTGGCGTAGGTCTCCTGCATGTTCCGCAGTACGATTTCCCGCTGCGCTGGAGTGAAATTCTGGAACGGATATTCCAGGGTGGAGTTCTCCGTTGTGGCGATGAAGTCCGTACTCAATCCGAGTTTTTCATAGAGTCCTTGAACATTGAATTTGCCCATGAGCACGCCAATGGAGCCGGTGACCGTGCCGGGCTCCGCGACGATCCGGTTGGCCGACATCGCCAACCAGTACCCGCCGGAGGCTGCCACATCCGACATGGACACCACGACGGGCTTCACCGCTTTCGTCAACTCCAGCTCGTGCCGCATCACTTCGGAGGAGAACGCCACTCCACCCGGTGAGTCAATGCGCACCACCACCGCCTTAACCCAATCGTCCGTGCGGGCGCGCCGAAACTGCTGGGCGATCGTATCCGAGCCCAGCATGCCTTCTCCCCAGGGCGAATTCGAGCTTCGCCCCGGCCCAATCTCCCCTACCGCATAAATGACGGCGATCTTATTTGCCGTGATTTTCTCCGTTCGATCCAGGTATTGGTGCAGTCCGATGCGTCGATCGTACCCGTGGTTCTTCTGGTCGATGAAATTCCGGACGTCTTCCCCATACCCCACCCGATCCACAAGGCCCGTGGCAGGACCGGCATCGGAATTGTATGGGCCGGCGGCGATGATCTTCTGGACATCCACGGGCCTCAGGTTGCGCGAGTCCGCAACGCCCTGCGCGAATTGCCGGTACCAGCCCTCTACCAAGTCCTTCGTCGCCTCACGGTGCGCCGCCGTGAACTTCTTATCGGTGTAGACGTTTGTGGCGTTCTTGTAATCGCCAATGTGGAGAAAGTCTGGGTAAATCCCGAGTTTATCGAACGCGCCCCGCAGGAACGTGGTTGAAGCCATCATTCCGTGAAGGTGGAACTCCGACTTAGGAAGCATAATCAGCGTCTCGCAAGCCGAGGCGAGGTAGTAGGAGCGGTTCGTCGCAAACTCCAGGTAAGCGACACTGAGTTTGCGGGTGCGGTTGAAGGCCAGAATGCGGTCGCGAATCTCCTGAATCTGACCCATGCCAAGCGAAGACTCGCTTACACGGAGCTCAAGCCCGGTGATGTGTGGGTCGGTCCGCGCCCGCTCGATCCCTTCGGTGATGTCCGTCACCGTCGTTGGCGGACCGTTGAGCATCTCCTGAATCGAGTTTTCCGGCGTCCGCTCGGGAATCTCGTCTTCGATTCGTACTTCCAGCACCGTGTTCGGTTTAACTCGCCGGGCATAAATAATCCCGCAGATCACGAGTACCGGTACCCCCACGACAATCGCAAGCACCACGGGGATTATTATCCGCAGGTTCTTCATTGACGTCCTCCGAGGAAAGCGGGAAAGGGCCGACCATCAAGCGGCAACACTTCCCCCTCCAATCGCGGCCGCCGGCTTTTCTCAATACGCTGCGCCAACACCGAGAATCAAACCCCTCTGCCGCGTTCACCATATTATGAACACTTATGCGGCATTTTAAAACTGTAACCTGCCTTGATGCTCACCCGTTAGAGAGGTGGAGCACTCCAGGTCGACAGGATGCTCTGCAGGGTAGTGTCCTAATTTCGGGTGTAGCGCCGGGCTTGAGCCCGGCATGTGCCGCCCTAAGGGGCGGCGCTACGTCCAAATTGGGACACTACCCTCCGCACTTGGCGCGTTCTTTCTAAGCCGCAGTGTGTTACAATTTTGGGCTTTCAAATCTGAATCGAGGAATTATTCGCATGGCACAAATTGATCTCATTCAAGGACGTGAAATTTTGGATTCACGCGGCAATCCTACTGTGGAAGCGGATGTGCTTCTGCGCGACGGCTCTTTTGGCCGCGCGGCGGTTCCCTCCGGCGCCTCAACGGGCGAGCACGAAGCGGTGGAATTGCGCGACGGCGACAAGCGTCGATATTTGGGCAAAGGCGTCTTGCAAGCCGTGGACAACATCAACTCCGTGATCGCCCGCGATCTGGGCGGACACGACGCCAGCAACCAGACGGAAATCGACGAACGTATGATCGCGCTCGACGGTACCCCCAATAAAGCCAAGCTCGGCGCCAACGCAATTCTGGCTGTCTCGATGGCGGCTTGCCGCGCGTCGGCGCAGTCGGCGGGCATTCCCCTTTATCGATATTTGGGCGGACTGCAAGCGCGCGTGCTGCCCGTACCCATGATGAACGTACTGAATGGCGGCGTCCATGCAGACAATACCGTGGACTTTCAGGAATTCATGATCATGCCGGTCGGTGCAGAGAGCTTCGCACAAGCACTGCGGATGTGCGCAGAAACGTTCCACACGCTCAAGAAGGTCTTGAAGGATCGCGGCTACAACACTTCGGTCGGCGACGAAGGCGGATTTGCCCCCAGCCTCAAATCGAACGTCGAAGCAGTCGAAGTCCTCCTCGAAGCTATCGAGAAAGCCGGCTACTCCGCCGGCCAGGACATCGCCATCTCCCTCGATCCCGCTTCCAGTGAAATGTACCAGGACGGGAAATACGTCTTTTTCAAGTCCGATAAGTCGAAGAAGTCATCCGAGGAGATGGTAAAGCTCTACGCCGACTGGGTGCGCCAATATCCTATTGTGAACCTTGAGGATGGCCTCGCGCAGGACGATTGGGAAGGCTGGGCGCTTCTTACCAAGGAATTGGGCAGTAAGATTCAACTCGTCGGTGACGATATCTTCGTGACCAACACAGACCGCCTTGCCCGCGGCATTGAGGAAGGCGTGGCCAATTCGATTCTGATCAAGCTGAACCAGATTGGAACCGTAACGGAGACCATCCGCGCCATCGAACTGGGACGGCGGCACGGCTATACCTCTGTCGTTTCGCATCGCTCCGGCGAGACCGAGGATGCCTTCATCGCCGACTTCACGGTTGGCATGGGCACGGGCCAAATCAAGACCGGTTCCGCCAGCCGCAGTGACCGCATTGCAAAATACAACCAGTTGCTTCGTATCGAAGAAGAACTGGGAAGCGGCGCGGAGTTCCTCGGCCGTGCCGCGTTGAACTGTGGTAAGTAGTGTACCAGCAGGGGGTGGTGTATTCGCGCCACCCCCTCGTATTAGTGCATTTCGAATGCCCCCCAATCCAGACCCTCAAAGATCATAGCGCCGACCACATCTACGGTTCCGCTACACGACCAAGTGGATCGCTCGGAATTCCCGGTGCGGCGTAGCTGTAAGCCTGGGGTTTTGGCGTGGATCTGAACCAAGATCTTGGTGGCGGCGCCGCCGCTACCCAATCCGTCTCGACGGGCAAGACCGGACACTTGCGGAAAAGCCGCAGGGCCGGAGGTCGAGCCCTGCGCTACTCGCCCTTGTGCTGGGGGCGGTTGAGCGCGTCAAGGAAGCGGGGAAAGGCCTTTGAGTAAGTCGCGAGATTGTCAGCCCCGGGAAAGTCCCCGATCGCTTTGCTCACTACGTTGGCCTTGCGCGAGTGCTCCCATTCGTCCAACAGATAATCGTCAATGCGGATGGGGAACAGAACGTCCTTATGGTCGCGGTCTTCCTTCTGCAAGGCACGTTCGATTTCGCGAATGACGGGCGGGCTTTCGAGCGAATCCTTGGAGCAGATCACCACCAGCTTGCCGTAATGCCGGATGGCGGTGCCAATCTCACCCCACACCGGCTTCGGCATCGCAAATTGGTGCGGCAGAAAGATGTACGTTTGATCTTCGGCCCGCCGATATTACAATGTTAACCAGTTCATCCACCACGTGTGGAAGGAGTTGGGCCGGCGGTCTTCGCTGGCCTTTTTTGTTTACACGCTTCGCGTACTTCTTTTGCAGGCTCCTGCGGGTATGGGGCCGGTCCACACGATATGAAGTAATCAACCGGCGCCGGCCGTCTCTGTACTCCTTCATCAAGACCAGGAAATCCTGATCTTTTAGCCACACGATGGGTGGTGCATACATTGAAGTTGATGTATGCGTCTCTTCCCGCTCGCGGCAGGCTGCATCGATTCCGCTCTGGAGGATCGCTCCGTTTTGGCGATGGATCGGTTGCGCTGAACGCCCGCTACTCCGGGTCGCATACATAAATGGCGATGTATGCGCCACCCGCGAAATCGTCGTTATCGTTTTGGTGGCAGGTCTGCTCGCCACTTGGCACTTGCCACTCGTCACTGCTCTCAGACCGCGCCGGGGGCGACGCGCCGGATCTCGGCGACCCGGTCGAAATCGGAATCCGCGCTCACCACCGTCTTTAGTCCATTACGCAACATCGTGCCCACATGAATGGCGTCTCGAACGGA
>JBKQVI010000168.1:0-33982 GCA_052139985.1 Terriglobia bacterium | reverse complement strand
TTGCTCCACGCTTCCTTCCGACCCCGCCTCGCAGCGACGCCTCGGCGCTTCGCTAACCCTTCACCTCCATCAGGTTGGGTAGAGGACTTTCACCTCCTAGCTGTCGAGCATGCTCGGCACACCGGGTGGCGCATACATTGCCGTGTATGTATGCGACCGGAGGGGTCTGCGACTCGGAGCAGCGGGGGTTCAGCGCAGCCGATCCATCGCCAGGATGGAGCTATCCTCAAGGTAATAGCACCCCCAACTCGACCACGGCCAGTCGCCGGGGTGGGCCACCAGACTGCGTGCCACGGGATAATTGTGCATGTCTGTCCGCAGATCGTCCAGGGTCTGGACGAACTTGCGCTTGAAGCGGTCAGAGTCAAAAATGCGCCCGCCGATAAATGTTCTCGGTCAGGTAGTGATGGTGATTCTCTCCGTAGAAATGCCTCAGGCGTGGCGTCGGCGGAGTTTACCGCCAGGGGGAAGCGTCGCATACATAAAATTCAATGTATGCGCCACCCCATCGACGAGCCGTGGCACGGGCATCCTGCCCGTGTCGAATCATGGCCAGGATGGCCATGCCACGTAGCGTGGGCGTCCCGCCCGCTGTCACGGGAGCGTCCCGCTCCCGCCAGAAAGGCGCGGGCAGGATGCCGACGCCACAGCGGGCGAGACGCCCGCGTTACGAGGCTCGCGCCAGGGCCTGCCCCCATCCTTCGTCTTGAATGTCTCACACTCCTGTACTTTCTGCTATTGCATTCCCATAGGAGTTGTGCCATCCTCTCTATGGCATTCCAATAGGAGAAGCATGGGCGACAAAGCAGATGTCTGGCAAGGAACACTGGCGTTGATGGTGCTCAAGACGCTCGAAAGCATGGGGCCTCTACACGGCTATGGGATCGCGCGCCGCATCGAGCAGACTAGCCGCGACCTGTTGTCGGTGAATTACGGCACACTTTATCCGGCGCTTCTGAAGCTGGAGCAGGAGGGCTACATCGCCTCGGAGTGGGGCCAATCTGCCAACAATCGCCGGGCCAAATTCTACAGGCTTACTCGCGCCGGCCGCGCGCAATTGGCCAGGGAAGCGCGCGAATGGGAGCAGACCACGGCGATTCTGGCGCGGTTCCTGCGGCCCGGGGAGGAATCGTCATGAGGAATCTGCGTGCTTGGTTCTTTCGCCTCCTTGCAACGTTCGCCAAAGGTCGCCGTGACCGCGAACTGGCCGCTGAGCTTGAAAGCCACCTCCAAATGCATATCGACGATAACCTGCGCGCAGGGATGACTCCTGGCGAGGCGCGCCGGCAGGCGCTGATTAAACTGGGTGGCGTCGAGCAAGCCAAGGAAAACTACCGCGATCGCCGCGGCGTGCCGGCGCTCGAAACCCTGTTGCAGGATCTGCGGTACGCCTTGCGCATGTTACGCAAGAATCCCGGCTTCACGGCAGCGGCCATGCTCACGCTCGCACTCGGCATCGGCGCCAACGCGGCAATTTTCACCCTGACCTACGCGGTAATTCTCAAAAGCCTGCCTGTGCCCAATCCGGGCCAGTTGGTCCGCTACACATTCCGCCAGGGCCCAAATATGGACCTGGGTTTGTCCGGTCCCGCCTACGAAGCGCTCCGGCGGCACGAGCCCGTGAACAGCGACCTGCTTGTTTGGAGTAATGCCGACCTCGCGATTCAAGAGGGAGGAACAGTCACAAAAGTGAGCGGCGCCCTGATGACCGGCAGCGGCTTCCGCACGCTACAATTGCGGCCTTTTCTCGGGCGCGTGTTTGGGGACCACGACGATGTCCCGAGCGGCGGTCCCGGCGGTTACCAGGCGCTGCTTGGCTACGACTATTGGAAGGTGCACTTCCATGAGAGCCCGGCCGTCCTGGGGCAGGCTCTAGCTATCAATGGGCGCTCGGTGACGGTGATTGGCGTATTACCGCCGGGATTTGACGGGCTGATTGCCGGAATGCGCGCAGACGTGCTGCTGCCCTTGGCGTTCGAAGAGGTCATCCACGCCCCCTACCCGATGTATCGCCAGCCCGGTACTTTTTGGCTCACCGTGATGGGACGCCTCAAGCGGGGCGAGTCCGTGCAGTCGGCGCAGGCGAACTTGCACGCCACCGAGGCGATAGTCCGCGAGGAAGCCGACCCCAGCCATCATTTCATCAACGGTTTCTTCGCCCCATTCCACCTTGGCGTGGAGAGTGGTCGCGCCGGGCGGTCGTTCCTAAAAGTGGCTTTCCAGCAGCCCCTGCTGGTGTTGGAAGTCCTCGTGGGGTTGTTGTTGCTACTCTGCTGCGCCAACACGTCCCTGCTGGTGCTGGCCCGCGTCGGCAGCCGCACCCGCGAGTTTGCTCTGCGCAGCGCACTGGGCGCTCCTCGCGTCCGGCTGTTTCGTCAAGTTTTGCTGGAGGTCGGCTTGCTGGCCTTTGGCGGCCTCGGCGCCGGGATATGGTTCGGGTGGGCGGCGGCGCAATCGCTGGTCGCGATGCTCGCGGGCATCGGCGAACCGCCCCCCATCGATGTAACGCCGCGCGCCGCGATCGTCGCTTTCACCGCTGCCGCCAGCGTGCTCTCGGCGCTGGTGTCGGGATTGTGGCCGGCCCTTCGCGCCGTGCGAGTGGACCCAGGCCCCAGTTTAAAGCAAGGTGGCACGGTCACAGCGGCAAAGGGCCTGGGCGGATGGATGGTGCCGGCCCAGGTGGCGGTGAGCGTAACGCTCCTCTTTGCGGCGTCCCTGTTAGGCCAATCGTTTTTGAAATTGCTGCTTCAAGATTCGGGTTTCCGGGCCGAGGGCCTGGTGCTCGCGCGGATTGACCTGCGCGCCAACAATCCCACCAAAGCCGAGGCCACCGAGTACGCGCACCGGATGGTCGAGACCCTTGAGAGCACGCCCGGAGTGGAGGCGGCCACCGCTCTTATTTCTCCGCCAATCAGTAATTCGTGGAGCGCGGGGCATTACTTTTCCGTCGGCGAGCACGGCGCGGTTCATTCCGACATGCAGACCTGGCCGGCCGCGGTTTCTCCTGGATATTTTACGGCGATGGGCACACGAATTATCGAAGGCCGCGCGTTTACACGTTCGGACGCGAACGGCGACCGCGTGTGCGTGCCGAGCGCCTCCGCCGCCGCATACTTTTTCCCGGGGCAGGACGCCCTCGGCAAGTTTATTTACGCTGGAGGGGAGGATCCAAGCCTGGACGGAAAAAGCAAGGCCGATCCTAAAAACACGTGCCGCGTGGTTGGAGTAGCGGAGGACGCGCGGTATCACTCGTTGCGCGAGGCTCCGCCCCGCATGATCTATCGCCCGATCGGCAAGGATGACCTGGGTGCGGAGTTTTCTCTCGCCGTGCGCTGCGGGAATGCCGGCGTCGGGGCCTCGGCCATCCGCGACGCCGTGCACCGTGTAACGCCCACGGCCGTGCCGCCCGCGATTTTCAGCTTCCGCGACCTGGTGAACGAGCACCTGCAACAGGAGAGAATGCTGCTGGCTCTTTCCGGGTGCTTTGCTGGCATCGCTCTGCTGCTCACGGCCTTCGGGCTGTATGCTCTCCTGTCACGCACGGTGCTGCTGCGAACCCGCGAAATCGGCGTGCGCCTGGCGTTAGGCGCGAATCCGGGGGACGCCCTACGCTTGGTGATTTGGCAGGGTTTGCGGCTGGTGCTGGCGGGAACGGCTATAGGCTTCGCGGCCGCTTTGGCCGTGGCACGACTGCTGGGCAGCCTCCTTTTCGGCATCCGCCCCACTAATCTGCTAACCCTGGGTGCGGCCGGAACCGTTCTCCTGGGCGTGGCCTTGCTCGCGAGCGTTATTCCCGGCCGCAAGGCGACGAAAGTGGACCCGATGGTGGCGTTGCGCTACGAATGAGATAAGAGGTGAAAAGGAAAAAAGCCGCCTTGTAACCCCGCCGGGCGCTGGACCATTCTGCGGTCGCTTCGAAAAGCGGTATGTCCGCAGGCCTGTTTGTGCTAATCTTGCCTTGTCATGATCCCCGAAGTAATGCTGCCCCCACCACACTCGAAGCGCGTGCAAGCGTGGGTGTATGCCATTATGAATCCTGTCATCGAGAGCCTGCGTCGCGAACTTCTCTTCCTGGCCAAAGGAAACATTACTTGGGAGGGTGACACAAGGAGGTGCGAGTACATTCGGCCCATCCGCGAGTATTTCCAATATTCGCAATGGCCTAACTACGAGGATTTCCTTGCGGACCCACTGAACCTTGGCTTCCGAGAAAAGTTCGAGGAACACGACCGGGCGCTGGCTGCGGTGGAATCAAGTGCGGGTGAGTTTGCCGATGGCCTTATGCATTCCGACCCATTTCAGGCGAAGGTCAAAAATTCCTTGGAACAGTACCAGTCAATTGCCCGCACCGATCCGCAGTATCCCTATCTCGACGACTCACCAAAAGGAAGTCTTGCGCGTGGTATGGCAGCGCTGCTCGTCAATGGGATTGAGGTTCTGCCGCACCACTATGGCACTCACAAATTTTGGGAAGTGCACAAGTACGAGTTCGAACCTTACCGCGATAGCCCATCCTTTCAGACCGTGAAGAAAACCACGGGCGCACTCAAGGAAGTTTCCGGCAAGCTCCTGCTTGAGCTGGAAAACCATCGACAATCGCTGTGCCGCACGTACGATATACCCGCGGCACCGATTTCCGCAGAGAAGAGCCGCAGTACGGATGCCTTCAACTTTTGAGAGAGACCATCGGCGCGAGTTACTGATTCTCGACACCGGCCCCATTCGGGAGTTGGTGCTTTTCCACGCCGTTGATCACTACGGGTTCGAGGCATTGAGGCGTAACCTGCGATGTATTTTCGATCGCGCTTCTTACATCCGTTGTACCAAGTTCATCGCAACGTTCCACAGCAAAACCACGAGCGCCGCGGTGGTCGCTGAACTCAATTATTGGATTAGGGAGACCGAACGCACAGGCCAAGAGAGGTTGTGGAATCGGGTTCACGAAGAGTTTCGTGAGATGCGAATGGACGAGAAGGTGGTCAAGCTCGTGGAAATGGACATAAATCTGGTGGCAAGGTTCGGTCCGATGGACGTGAGCCTACTCGAGATCGCACGGAGAAATAACAATTTCCACCCACTAGTCCTCACCCTGGATAGCCCTCTCCAAAGAGAGTGCGAGCTGGAAGGGCATCGCGTGAAGCATCTCGTAGAGCTCGCGCAGACGGGGTAGGATCGCGAAGCGATATATACGGGCAGACATCACAAGTGCAAAAAAGTCCGACGTACGCGCCACCTGCGGAAAAACTCTTCAGCACTGTCCGCTTGGGGGATTACATCTTGGAGCGGTGGCGTACAAGAAACCGGCGAACGTCCGGCCAAAATTCTTTCATCTCGTAACTGACGGCATCCCAAGCAATCTGCGTTCCCCAGATATTGATATTGCTGCTCAGCGTCCGAGGACCCGGATGATAGGCATTGGACATTGCTGCGGCCACGCCATTACCGAGGATTTCCGAGAAGTTGATTTGTGCCTTTCCCGAGTCCGAGCGCGTAACCAAAACCCTGGTGCCGGCGTACCAGGCACGGTGGAGGAATCCTCCTGTGCCCATCTGGTAGAAGCGCGGGTCCTGGTGCAACGCAACGGGAAAGACCGCGCTGGTCATAAAGTTTCCCACCGCGTTGTCGGTAAACGCCAATCCGTAGCGTTTCGAATAGCCCCTAAACCCCTGCCCGAACGTCGGATTCGTATTGCCGGCTTGGTTGAGGCCCGCTTCCAAACCGATGAAAGTAAATGTAATAGGGTCGAAAGTGTCCTTAGCTATTAACATGAATTTCTGTGTGGCCGTAAGCGCAGGCATTGACGACGCGTTTTCCACCGTCAAGTAGTTGGGTAGCGTCCAAAGGATTCGGTCGTCTTTGGGAACATTGGAATCCGCAGTGGGCTGGCTTTCGGCGGCGCCTAAGTCATTCGCGGATTTGGTTTGGGTTGGGGCGGGAAGGGGTGACTGCTCCGGCTGTTGTGCTCGTAGGTCCTGAGATATGCCCAATGTGCAAACCAGACACACGCCGAGGACGGCGCCGCACGGCCAAGGGTTTCGTTTAATCATAGGTCGAGCAATCTCCACGTTTACGCGTCGGCTCACGAAACCCTATTCGATCGCATGTTTTGCGGATGAACCCCGCTGGAACTTTAACCCAACCGGTGTGGAAAAAGCTATCGGTTGTTTCGTCTTCTGAAACCGCGAGCGTCGCGCGGAACGATGCTGATCGGACCTGTGCCCTAGACACCCGGACACCAACTTGGCCAGCGTAGCAACCGCATTTTCGATTGTCTGTTCAAAAGGGAACACTTTCGACCTTCCCATTTCGCAGACGCCTACTTCCGTAACCTTTGCCCGCCAACGATGCAAGCCGGGGACCGCGGACGGTCATAAAGTCGCCACTAGGGCGAGAATCGCATTTCTTCTTGCCACCGCCAATGATCACAGATTCGAAATTGAAAATGCCGAGGAGTAGCTACGAATGGCGAGTAATCCACGATCAGCTCCAGGCACGAACAGCGAAGAAGTCAGATTTGAAATTGCAGTTTTCGAAAAAGAACAGTAACACGCAACAACTGACAAGATCCAAAGTTTGTAGCCCATGATCGAAAATTTGAAATTGAACATCTCCGACACTTAGGCAAACCCACTTGCGAAGTTTGAGAATCGGAAATCACAAATCCGCAGACGGCCCGATTCCTTTCACCGCTTCGTCGGCTTCTTGCTGGGCTGGCGATCAGGCGTTCCTAGAGCGGCAGACTTGGGAGGCGCAGTGACTGCAGTCGCGGCTTTCGCTGTGCTGGTTTTGGCGACGGCTTTCGCGGCCGCCGACGGCGCGCCAGCGCGCGCCTCGACCGTGGCTTCCTTACCCTTGTGAGTATGTGCAGGCGACGCAGCCTCTGCCGCTTCCCTGCCCTTCTTGTGCGCTGCCGAGGCATCGGCGCCCTTGCCCTTCTTGGGCGGATGGGTGGGTGGCGGCGGTGGCGGCGGAGGTTCTTTGATGCCGGCCAGCTCGCGCATTTCCTTCAGAAGCTGCGAGTGGGAGTTGATTTTCCCGTCCACTTGCATGGCGAAGATTTTGGAGAGAATCTGCTCAAATTCCGGACCGGGCTTAACTCCCATGGACTGCAATTCCGCGCTGGGCAACTGCGAGTGAAGTTGCTGGTACTTGAAGAGAAAGTTCTTAATACGATTCTGTACTTTGACATTCTTGGTGTTGGCGAGCACGTAGAACAGCAACGGCTGAGGCTGCGGCGAAAGGACGGTGTAAACCTGGCTGGGGAGGTTGGCTTTGGCGCCGACCAGCACCCGCTCCAGCTTTTTGGCCTCATGCTCCAAGCTAAGCGCCAGCTTGATGGTTTTATTGTCTCCGATAATCTTCTTGGCCAATCGTACCCTATGATCTCCACCCAGTTTCTCAACCAGAGAATGAAAATTCAGCAGAAAGGGATCGGCGCCGGGAGCATTTTGCAGCACGTTCCGGATGCGCGTGAATCGATCGTAAGGAAGATGGACAGCAGCAAGCTTCTTATCCAGACCGCCAAGAAGTTTCTGGTCCGAGAGCACTTTGAGAATGCGCCCCGGCTGGTCCTCATGCAGAATGGCGGCCAACTCGCGCGCCTGCTGATCCGCATCCAGGCGCTCCCAAGCGCCATCGGCTACGGCCGCGTCGAACCAGCGCTGGGTACGTTCATCCGGTTTAAAGTCGAACCTCATTCCCAGGCGCAGCAAACGGAAGATTCGGGAGGGATCGTCCAGAAAAGTGCGAGATTGCAGGGCGCGAATCTCGTGCCGCTCGATATCCCCGGCGCCGTTGGTCGGATCGAGCAGCAAGCCGCGGGAATTCGGGTGGAGAGAAACGGCCATGGCGTTGATGGCAAAATCGCGGCGCTTCAAGTCCTCAAACACCATGGCGGGACGAACTTCCGGCCGCTGACCGGGACGCGAGTACACTTCCTCGCGGCTCATGCCAAGCTCGGCGCGGACGCCACTCGAAAATATCACCTCGGCGGAGTTATGGTACTCGTCAAGATTCTGGTATTCCAGGGTGAGGGCTGCGTCGCTGGCAGGTCCCTGCGCGCCTCGACCGGATTTTACGGAGTCCGCGCTGGGTATAGCGCGCAAGATTCGTTGCGGTGGACCCTCAACGATGAAGTCGAGGTCCCGCACCACTTGCTGGCCATAGGTAAGGTCGCGCACAGCGCCGCCCCCCAGGTAAAGGTTCAGTCCCTGCTCGGCCGCAAGGCGGCTGATCAGGGTCAGCACCGCATATTGTTCCGGGGAGAGCCGGCTTTCCATCAGGAAGTTGTAATCGCTCATGGCGTTCGGCTTCCAGCGTCCTCCCGGGCCTCAGCTTCAGGCTCGAGGATGGTGGGATTGATATACCTGCTTCAACCGCTCCTTTAATACATGCGTGTAAATCTGCGTCGTGGAAATGTCGCTGTGGCCCAACATCAGTTGACTCGACCGCAAATCGGCACCGCGCTCCAACAGGTGGACTGCGAACGAATGCCGCACCAAGTGAGGAGTGAGTTCGTTCGCCAGTCCGCTGCGCCGCCCGTAAGCCTTCAGTATCTTCCAAAAGCCCACGCGCGAAAGGCCTCCGCCCCGGCGGTTCAAGAAAAGCCACGGAGGGTTGCGGTTTCCCGCGAGGACTGCGCGTCCGACAGAGAGATACGCCTCCACCGCGCGCAACGCCGACTTCCCCACCGGAATCAGGCGTTCCTTGTTGCCCTTTCCCTGGCAGCGAATGATTCCCAGTTCCATATCGAAATCCGCCGCTACCACCCGCACAAGCTCCGAAACACGCATCCCGGTGGCGTAAAGCAATTCCAGCAGCGCCTTGTCGCGAATCCCTAGGGGCGTGGAAACATCTGGCTGGGCGAGCAATTGGTCAACTTCCTCAGTCGAAAGGTACCAGGGGAGCGACTGGTCAAAGCTTGGCCCTTCGACACCCACGCTGGGATCGACCGTCAAGCAACCCTCCCGCACCAAGAATCGGAAGAAATTGCGCAGGGAGACCAAATGGCGGGCCACCGACCGTGCCCCTAGGTGCCGATGATAGAGTTCCTGGAGGTAGGCGCGAAGGTCTTCTCGATCGACTGCGGAGGGCGCTTTCTTCAAGCGATTAAGGAAGTCGGAGAATTCCGTGAGGTCGCGGCGATAGCTCTCGATACTGTTGGCCGCCAATCCTTTCTCAACACGCGCAAAGTCAAGAAATAGTTGAACTTCCTTGATGGCCGGGGCGTGCGTCGAGGCGGGGATGAGTGTGTCTGTCTCCCGGGGGGATCCCGCTGTGGCCGAGGGAGGGTCAACGGGAGCCATTTGTGCAAGCGCTCGGCGGAACCGGTCGCGACTCGACATGCTAGCCAGACTGGGAAAAATCGTCAATTCAGTGCCACGCAAGCGCAGTTGGGCGATAAACGACGACCCCACGCGGGCGGGCAAAGTGCAGCGAGGCTCGTCTTCGTCGCACTGTTTAATGGTTTTCTTATCAAGAGATTAGGAGCCTTTTCCAAGTGGCGCGCCCATAGTCGTCGTCGAAGTACTTGACAGGCCTAACCCGCGCCCTATACTAGCACAAGCTATTTTCCGTGGCCAAGTGGCATTTAGTAGAATTGAGCGGAAACGAAGAAATATTCGTGAAAGACGGTCCCTCATCAACCCGCAAACGCGTCGTAGTTCGAAAGCTCGATAAAGGGCTTGTCAAGGGCTTTCTCGATCCCAAGGGTTACCTTGAGAATGAAATTAGTGTACTGGATCGCGACGGGCACCTCGTGCGAGTCCCTATGTTCGCCGTAAAGGCCGTGTTCTTTGTTCGGGACTTTGACGGTAACCCCGACCGAGCGGAGCGGAAAGTGTTCCGCAGCCGTCCACGTCTCGCCGGCCTATGGGTGCGGGTCACCTTCAAAGATACGGAAGTTCTTGAGGGACTGCTTCCCAACAAGCTCCTGGAAGTTGATCCGCTCGGGTATATGATATCTTCTCCGGATGTCTACTCGAACAACATCCGCTACTTCGTTCCTCGCACCGCGCTGGCCGAAATGGAAGTCATCGGCGTGATCTCGGATGGTGTGGTTAAGCGGATGTCACAGCGCGCCGCTCAAGCGCGGGCAAATGCCACGACCGAGCACCAATTTGGTCTTTTCGCAGCGACCAATCCCCCGGAAACGAAGTGACGGATCGGCCCCATCCGGCAAAAGGCGATAGGAGAGGCAGGCCACGCGCCGGTACTTCAGGAGACGGCGCTTAGGATTCGCTTCTTGCAGGATTTCAACGTGGTGCGACGGCGGCTTGCACGGGAGGCAACTCCATCCGTTGGTGGATGGCGTACAGCACGAGTTCCAACCGGTCGGAAACGCCGACCTTGTCGTAAATGGTGCGGAGGTGGTTCTTTACGGTCTGCTCGGAGATCGAGAGGTGTGTGCTGATTTCACGATTACGCCAGCCCTGCATCAGGTAGCTGATGATGGTCTTTTCCCGGTGGGTAAGGGTGTCAACAGGGCGGGGCGGGTGGGCAGGCGTCGTCTCCAGAAGCTTAGCCATGTTCGAGACTTGCCGCTTGGGTACCCAGGTGTCGCCTTCGGTAACGCGACGAGCGCACTTTACGAAGAATTGTGGGTCAACCGACTTGAGAATCACCCCGGCTGCGCCACTCCGAACGTGGTTCATGGATGATTCGTCGGACTCGGTGGAAGCGGTCGCGACAACTTTGCAGTGAGGCGCAGCTCCAGTCACCGCGGAGATCAGGTTACTGGTACTCTCGGCAAGTATCTCCTCTTGAATGAAAGCCAAATCCGGCCGAAAGGTCTTAACCTGCCCCAAAACGTCCGCGGCCTTGTCAGCTTCGGCTACGACGCGAAGATCATCCTCCACGGCGAAAAGCTTCCTGAGGCCAAGCCTGAAAATGCCCTCACGGTCAGCCACAAAGACGCGTATTTTTCCCTTTGAATTCCGGGCTGTTCCCATTCGTCGATCCCGCACTGGTCGCCCCGTGCGAGCTCCTGGCAAACTCTCTACAGCGAATGATAACCGCCATCATATTCTAGATGGAAGGTCTTTTGCGAGAAATTTCAAGGCGGCTGGATCTGAGGTTCAGTTGCCGGCAGGAGGACGCTTGCCTCCCGTGCCAGTGGCGGGCGCAGGACGCAGTTCGTATTCATCAATAACCGCGCCCAGCCCCTGAACCTTCCCGCGCTGGTTCCATCTCACGACTCGTCCCTGGCACAAGAGTTCGAGTGGAACCTGGGTTACCTCACGGGGAAGCGTCACCTTGATGGCGACGGAGGTTGCCCGGTGCAGGCGAATAGGAATTTCGATAAACAATCCGCTTCCGCTGATGTTACCGGTTTTCCCCAACGCTTGTTTCAGGCTCCCGGAACGATTCTTCCACCGGATTTCAACCGGAAGTTCCATGGGCAGCCGTAGGCTTGTGCGACGTTGATTCATGCTGATCACAACTCCAAGGACGGTCTACGTACAAGAGCTTAGCGCGTTTCGAGCCGCCTCGCAAGTGTTGGCGAGGTTTAAATCGTGGACTTTCTATGTGTACGGAGGAAACGGCATACGGGAATGGCACAACTGCAGTTTCCGAAATGCTTCTCCCCGCTATGCGCCTTTACATCTACTCATGCTTACAGAGTGTTCATTTACAGTATGGGCTGATTGTTCCCCTTCTTACCGGAAGCCCCGCTTTAGCTGCGGGCGCGACCCAGGTAGACTCCTATTGCCTACCCTCAATTTCCAAGGTAAGTTACTGCCAGACCGACTATACACAAATTGCACATCGCAACCAAGGTCACTCCCGTACCAGTACTTTCGTACTACCCACGGTCCCAGGCGTGGTTGAGGGCAATCGCTCTCTCGGTGCCGCGCGGTACCTGGGTTCCTCAGGCCGGCATGCTTCCCGACCCGCGCTGGCGCCCTTCCTTTCCAGTTTTCCCTGAAAGCTCGTTCGCGAGGAACCAGCGGCGGGTCGAACTGAACATTGCCATAAAGGTTCTCCACTGGTAGGCTTTTCCATGGACTTAAAGGCAAGCGTGGACCTTGGCTTCGCGCTGCGAGGTATCCACGAGAAAGCCATACACCACAGGGGGATTACCATGAAAATCGGCGAACTTGCAGGCCGGCTGGAATGCAAATTGGAGGGACCGGCTGATTTTGAAATCACCGGTGTGGCGGGAATGGACGAAGCAAATTCCAGCGAAGTCACTTTCCTTTCCAACCCGAAATACCTCCGTAAGCTGCACACGACGCATGCGGGAGCGATTATCGCGGGCCCCGACGTCGATACGCTGGGCAAGCCAGTGCTGCGCTCCGCCGATCCCTACATGTCGTTTGCCCGCGCGCTGGAGATTTTCTATCCGCCGCACAGGCCACCAGCGGGCATTCATCCCACCGCCGTCATCGCCTCGGACGCGAAGCTCGGGAGCAATCCCTCCATCGGTCCCTATGTCGTCATCGAAGCCGGTACCGAGATTGGCGACGATTGCGTGCTGAAGAGCTTCGTAATGATTTATCCGGGAGTCAAAATCGGCGCTCGATTTTTCGCTCATTCCCACTCCGTCGTGCGAGAAAACGTCCGCATCGGCAACGACGTGATCCTCCAGAACGGAGTGGTAGTGGGCGGCGACGGATTCGGTTTTGTACCGCGTCCGGACGGAACGTATCACAAAATTGTGCAAGCCGGTACGGTCGTCATCGAGGACGGCGTAGAAGTCCAATCCAACAGTTGTATTGATCGCGCTGCCGTGGGCGAAACGCGTTTGCATCGGGGCGTAAAGATTGACAACCTGGTGCAAGTCGCGCACGGCTGCGACGTCGGCGAGAATTCCCTGCTCTGCAGCCAGGTGGGAATTGCCGGTAGCGTCACGCTCGGGCGCAATGTGATTTTGACCGGCCAGGTCGGCGTAGCCGGGCACCTGACCATGGGCGACGGCGCAATCGCTACTCCTCAAAGCGGCGTGCCCAACGACGTCCCGGCCCACACGACAATTTCCGGCAGCCCCGCGATCGACCACAATTTATGGTTGAAAGCTTCGGCCGTCTATAGGCGGTTGCCGGAAATGTACGCGGCTTACGGGAAGATGAAACACCTCCTCGAAAAGGAGAAGGCCTAACCCCAGGACATCGCGAGCGCAGCACTAACACTCATCGACTATAGAGTAGACACCAAACCGACCCATCTCCGGAGGATTGCCGACAGATGACCGTCAACATAAAGGTCGCGAAACTGCACCCTGCGGCGCTGCTGCCGAACTACGCCCACCGCGGTCCCTTCGGGGATTTGGCTGCCGACGTGGCAGCTTTGGAGGCAGCGGAATTGAGTCCTGGCGAAATCAAGGCTATCCGCACCGGCCTCGCTTTTGAGTTTCCGCCGGAATTTGGCGCGCTGGTCGAGGACCGCTCGGGATTGGCGTTGAAGGGAATCTGCACGCTGGCCGGCGTGATCGATCCCGGATACCGCGGCGAGCTAAAGGTTGTGCTGACGAACCTTGGCAAAGTTCCTTTTCGAATTAATGCTGGAGATCGTATTGCTCAGTTGAGAATTGTTCGGCGTGTCGAGGTGGATTTCACCGAGGTCGAATCCGTGTCTTCCACAGAGCGGGACGTGCGCGGCTTTGGCAGCACGGGCGCGTGATGGCTATGGCCTCTCGGCAGTCCGTTCCGAACCTTCCAACGGCCATTCTTCCGGGTCGAGACCCTTTAGAATGGCTTGGCGCGTCACTTCAATAAGTTTCCGCCGTTCCTCCAGGGTGTAATTTTCGGCGCAGATGGGATCCTGAATGGTGATACGGACCACTCCGGGGTGAATGACAAACCGGCCTTTCGGCATGATCTTGCGAGCGCCCGAGACCGAAATCGGAACAATGAGCGCTTTGGCTTTGATGGCCATGACGAACAGCCCTTTCTTAAACGTCTGCAGGCGGCCATCTCGACTGCGCGTGCCTTCCGGAAACGCCAGGAAAGACTTTCGCCTTTTCATGGATTCGACTGCGCGCTCCACTGCCGCAATCGCCCGTTCGCGGTTTTTGCGTTCGACGGGAATGAAGCCGCGGTAAACCATGGCGGTTCCCAGCACCGGCACGCGGAAGAACTCCTGCTTCGCCATCACCAGTACCGGTGGCAGGATGGATATCACTGCGGGCGGGTCGCAGTTGCTCTGATGGTTGGGCATGTAGATGGCGGCGCGGCCATGGGGAATCTTTTCGAGGCCCTGCACCTCCAGGCGAACACCGGAAATCCACAAAGCCCACCGCGCTCCCGTAATGCCCACTTGATAGAGTTTGTCGGTGTTCTTCGTCAGCCAGGCGTGAATCAAAAACGGCAAGCCGACCACGAGAATATAGAGAAAAGTTGCAATCGTAACAAAGGTCGCACGGATCATGGTTTTCCCAGGGATGGTTTGGTTACGCCCTTCAGCCAGCCTTCGCGTACCCGCAACTGGCCGGGGGTGGCTTGCGGGTCTTCCTCTATTTGAACCGAGGTTTGCTGGTGCAAGCCGACCCGGAATTCGAGAACCTGGGTCACACCGTCCCGAGTGATTTGGAGTTGCACCGGCTGGCCGGGCCGCCAGGACGGCAATGTGGGATTGGGGCCCGCGGGCAGCGCGATCCCATCGGCCATTATCAGTACGTCCCCTGGCTGCAATCCCGAGCGTTGGGCATCGCTTTCCGTGTCGACAGAATCCACCTGTACCATGCCGGCAGGATTACGTGAGACGGAGAAGCCTTGCAGAGGTAATTCTTCCCGATGCGTCTTGAAGCGTAATCCCGCATATCCCAGGTAAGTGGAGTAATCCAGTTCCTGCGTTCCCCGCACGTAGTCCCGTAAGAATCGATTCATATCAAACGTGGGCGCCAATTGGGAAACAATCGATTGGAGGTCCGCGATGGTATAAAAACGGCCCCGGCGGCCAAAATCCTGATTGAGGCGGCGCATCACGTCGTCCAGCCCCGCCTGATTATCGCTTGCGCGGCGGATGCCCAAATCCAGCAAGTAGCCGAGCAATTCGCCTTTGTTGTAATACGAAATGCTGCGATCCGAGCGGTTGTAGTCGGAGTATTTCTCCAGCCATGCTTCCCGGCCTGCCATCTCAACACTCTGGAAGCGGCGTGCGAGGCGGTCCTGCAACGACTCGATAGCTCCGGCGACGCGCCCGTAAAATGTGCCAGAATCGATAAGGTTCGCGCGGAGCAAGGCCAACTGTGCGTATGTATTGGTGACTCCCTCACACAGCCACAGATCCTTCGTGTCGTTGCCATAAACGTAGTCTACGGGTTCAAGCGACTGCGGCCGGATGCGTTTGACGTTCCAGGCGTGGAAGAACTCGTGGGCTGCGACGCTCTCCAGGTAGCCGTCCTCGCTGCGAACCACAGATGCCGGAACGGCGATGGCCGTACCGTCCCGATGCTCCATGCCGCCGGTCGATCCGCCGTCCCGAGGAAAATGCAGAAAAAAGGTGTAACGACGGAAAGGAAGGTCCTGCATCAGCAGAGTTTCTTCCGCGGTAATCCTCTTCATTGAATTTAGAATGCGGGCGGCCGAATAATCCGAGCGGTCGGCGTCAACGATCAAGCGAATGGTTGAGTGCTTCACCTCCCCCGCCGACGCGCCCGGCCCAGCAAAATCCTGCGGGTAAGAGAATTCCTCAAAATCGCCCGCCTCGACGGGGCTATCCACCAGGGCGTCGTAATCTGGGGCCTGAAACTCATTGCCTTCGCCCTCCAAAAACGTCGCGAGCTTCCAACCGATGGGAAGCTGATACTGGACTTGAATCGCGCGGCTGCGCTCACGGGGAACGTAGAAAAGGATCATCGCTAAGTTCAGGAAGGAATGACTGCCGTTCAAGATGCTGTCGAAAGGGCCATCGGCGTTGGCATAAACCGAATAGTGGAAGACGAGGCTGCCGCAAGACCGGTCCGGCCCGCGCCAGGTATTCCGATCCTCACGTTTAAGATCGGCAGGCTGGCCATCACATTCGCCTTTCATGTCCTCCACGTTCTTCACGAAGTCGCGAATCTGATAAAGGCAGTTCCAGGTGGGAAGCTGAATCTCCGTGCCTGCACTCGCACCGGGAACGTCTAGTGTCACCTGCACCAAGTGTGTTTCCGGCGCGCGCAAATCCACCAAGCAGTGAATCGGCTGGGCCGCTTCGGCGGCGCAAGGGATTAACCAGGGCAACAGCAAAAGCAGCCGAAGGAAATGAGAACCCTGGTGAGACAGCAAAGTCCATGCGATGGAGTTAGCAGATTGTCCCGGCGGTTTCAGGCTTTTGGCGTTGCGAAAAGTCGAATAGTCAGAGCGCAAGTTAGTTTTGGGCGTTAGCGGCCGCAGGCGCGAAGGCGGCGTCCTGGATTGTACATACCAAGTTTCGATTTCAGCCCGCATTGGCGCCTACACCAATATAACACGAGGTGATTATCAGGCACCTTGTCGCTGTGCCCTGTGTTTTCAATGACATTCCGGCTTTGAACGTAACAGGAATCCTTGCGAATTTCCTGCCGGTAGGAAGTAGTGTGTCGAATTTTCTTCGCAGTTTCCTACCGGTAGGAAAGGGCTGGGCGGAATTGCCGATTTCTAACCTTGCAGTCGAAATCCTCTCAACCCTAACCCCGCGCGTGAAGGTGACGCTGGACCGTGGTAGAAATAAGCTACGGTGAAGGGACGGTAGGATCATGGCTGCGGACAAGAAACTCGAGATATTCCGAGCGCTAAATAGTACGCTCTGACAGAGGAAGGACTGAAGCAAGTAGCCCAGAACTACTTTCTAAAGTCTGTGGCTCTTCTCACTCACCGCGTCCAAGGACCGCGATCCATAAGACAGGTCGCGCTAGGCTCGCTTGTCCTGTTCGTCACGAGTCGTAAACCTCTTTGCGGTGGGCGACGCGGACGATGGTCACAAGCGCCTTGGCATCATCCAGCAGATAGACGACGCGGTAATCGCCCACGCGGATGCGCCATGGGTCTTTGTACCCTCTGAGCTTCTTGCACCCTGCAGGTCTGGGATTGTCAGCAAGGGACATGATCTTGCGGTCGATCCGCGCGAACAACGCATTGTCCAGCGCGTCCAGTTCCTTACCGGCAGACGGCTTTATTTCGAGGGAGTATTTAGCCACGCTGACGATGGTCCTTCAATCGCTTAGCCCGGTATTCCTCGTAGGGAATGCTCTTTTCCTTGCGGCGCGACTCGGAAACGAGGCCGTCCCAAAAGTCCTCCCAAATTGCTTTGTGCTTCTTGAGGTCGATAAGAACCGCCGTCTTGCGGCCCTTCTCATCGGTCACGAACTGAATTCCGCTCATGGTTTTATTCTCCCTGCAAAGGTGCCTCCTGGCCACCCTACCGCGCTCCGGCAGTCCGGTCAAGCTCTAAAGGAATTCGGCAGCGAGTGTAGCGCCGGCCCGAAGGTCGGCGCTACATCAGGCCTGTCGTCCGGAACCCTGCCGGAATTTCCCATAATACAGCGCGGCGCCAAGCACAATCGTCAGCAACCCGAGCGCGGATTCTTTGGGGCGCAGCGAGGCCGTGTAGATGAGCATCCATGCGCTCGCCACGATAAAGAGGGCGGGAACCAAGGGGTAAGCCCAGCTCATCACGGCGAGTTTTTTCCACCCCTCGCGCCGGCGGAGCCGAATCGATCCGGCCACGGCCAGGGCGGCAAAAAAGATCAGGGCGAAGCCGACGTAAATAATCAGGCTCTCAAACGTCCCGGTCAAGATCATGAGCGCTGCTGCCAGAGTTTGAAAGACGATGGCGTTCATGGGCGTTCCCCATTTCGGGTGAATTCGCGCCGCGGTCCGGAAAAAGCATCCATCAACCGCCATGGCAAAGTAAACGCGGGGCCCGGCAATCACCATGGCGCTCACGCACGAAAGCAATCCCACCGACATGATGGCGCTGAAAAAGTTTCCTCCTCGGGCGCCAAAGAGCGCGCCGGCCGAGATGGCGCCGACCGCCACTACACCCTTCAACGATTCCAGTGGCAGCGCGTAAATGAACGCCACGTTTAGGAGCAGGTAAAATGCGGCAACGGTGAGAGTCCCTACCACCAGCGAGGCGGGAATTGTTCTCTCGGGTGTTTTTATCTCACCGGAAACGTAGGTGGCCGCGTTCCAGCCGCTGTACGCGAACATCACAAAGATCAGCGATACGGCGAACTGCGCGGGCAAGCTATGCGCCGAGGTTCGAATTGCCACTTCGGAAAAATGGCCTGGACTCCCGTGGCCAAGGGCGAATGCGAAACCGAGGAAAAGCAAAAGGGCGCCAAGCTTGAGCCCGGTAAGAAGATTTTGTACCTTGGCCGCCGGTCTGAGCCCAATGACGTTAATCACGGAAAAAACCACCACAATTCCCACCGCCAACCATTGTCCGTTGCCGGTATGGAACCGCCCCAGCCCACCTTCGGAATTCGCCGACCCCGCTACCGCGAAGGAGGGGAAAAAGTGAGAAAAATACTCGGAAAATGCAAGAGCTGCCGCGGCAATCGGCGCGGAAAATCCAGCGAAAAAGGAAATCCAGCCGCTGAGAAATCCCCATAGCGGCCCCCAGGCTTCGCGCAGAAAAATGTACTCGCCGCCAGACTCGGGAAGGTTGACACCCATTTCCGAGTAACAGAGGCATCCGGCGACCGCGATGATGGCTCCGACTACCCATATCCCTAACACCAGCGAAGGACGTCCCAGATCACCAGCCAGAAATCCGGTGGTGGTGAAGATGCCGGCGCCAATCATGTTGGCAATCACGATGGCTGCGGCGTGAGTGAATTTCAGTTCTCTGCGTAAGGAAAGTTGAGCCAAGCTAGGGGTCTCCGATGTGATTCATCATGTTTGAATTCGCTCACGGCCGATGCTGGGCTGTATATCGCGCGAGCGAGCGCCGGTCGCAGCCTCGGGTGGAAACGCAAGGAGCGCAAAAGGATTCTCAACTCGACCGCAGAAAAAGGATTCACGCGTGGTGAAGTCCTTTTGGGGTTGAGGCCGGTGCCAAGCGAACAGCCTTGGTCTTGCCGCACGCACACCTCGACAACGTCCGCAGACGCCGCTAGAATCAAACCATGCGGAAACTAATCGATCAGTTCGCCCTTCCACGTGTTGCGTTGTTCCTGTTCGCGACAACGCTGCTTCTTCTCAGTCCCGGGCAATCGCGACTTGCCGATGCGGCAGCGCCAGCGGCACAGGGGCTTAACGGCGCGACGTTGATAAAGCAGGTCCCCTACGTCCCGACACCCCAGGATATCGTAGACAAGATGCTGGAGCTGGCCAAGGTCACATCCGACGACGTGGTTTATGATTTGGGATCGGGAGACGGGCGCATTGTCATTACCGCCGCCCAGAAATATGGCGCCCACGCAGTGGGTATAGAAATCAATCCCGATCTCTTTCGCGAATCTAGTAGCCGCATCAAGGAATTGGGGCTGGAGGACCGGGCACACATCATTTGCGAAGATATGTTCAATGTGAGCATCCATCGTGCCACCGTAGTAATGCTGTACCTGTTGACCTCATTCAATGAAAAGCTCCGCCCCAAGATGGATTCGCAGCTTCGTCCTGGAGCACGAATTGTCTGCCACGATTTTCACATTCCGGGATGGGATCCCGAAAAGGTCATCGACGTAACCTCCAAGAACGGGATTCCCCACAAGCTCTATCTGTACATTCACCCGTGATGTTCCCGTTGGCCACGGGCTTCGAATGTCGGGCTTACTTGGCTGGAGCGTAAAGGTAGTTCCCGCTCATCACCCTCGCCGCCGGGCCGGTCAGCATGACCTCGCCATCCTGGGGCCATGCGACATCAAGAATGCCCGCCTCCGTCTGGACACGCACCCGCCGCTCCGTAAGACCGTTGAGAATAGCAGCCACCGTGGCGGCGCACGAACCGGTTCCTGACGACATCGTGTGTCCCACTCCCCGCTCCCAAAATCTCACCGCGATTTCGTCCTTGGCGAGCAAGCGGACAAACTCGACATTGGTGCGGTTGGGAAAATGCTCGTTTTGCTCGATCTCCTGGCCCAGTCGCAGCCAATCGACGGATTCGAAATCCGCTACAAACACGCTGCAGTGAGGATTTCCCATGGATGTCACCGTCACCGGCAGATCGCCCCGATAGGTTTTGAGCGGGAACCGCAGGAGGGGAGAGGCGGTCTGGGCCGGTTGGAACGGGATTTCCGCCGCAGTGAGGATCGGGGCGCCCATTCGTACGCGAAACATCCACTTCCCTTCGCGCGGCTTCCCTTTTTCGAGTGTTTTCAACCCCGCGAGCGTTTCGATTTCCAGCGTTTGCTTGCCCGGCTTACGTTCAACAAGAAACGCTCCCGCGCAGCGAATGCCGTTTCCCGACATCTCCGCTTCGCTGCCGTCCGCATTGATGAAACGGATGCGCGCGTCGTGACCTCGTCGTTCGGGTTTCATAACCACAATAAGCCCATCGGCGCCGGCGCCGGTGTGGCGATCGAGGACCTTACGCGCGAATTGGCTAAGATTGGGGGGAAGGTCGTTCGCGCGGACGACCAGCCAATCGTTCCCCTGGCCGTGATATTTGATGAAAGGAATGCTTTTGCTCATATTGGAAATAGATTAAAACGTCTAGGGAGCTGCTGACCGTCTCACGATGAAGTCCGGCGATTGGTCAAGGTCACAATTTCCGTAACCGGTAGATTTTGAAGCTGCCCTCGCCCTTGAACTCGCCGGCATCTACAACATCGTAATCCTTAAAAGCGTTGGGGTAGGCTTGCATCAGGCTATCGACGGCATCACCATCACCACGAATAATCCAATCCACCCACTTTTCCGGTTCTGTGTGCATTCGGACCCAGTATTTTCGGTTGAAATTACTGAGGGTATTACGAAAATAGATCCCAACCTCCGGCATCACGCAGGGCCACCTGCCGGCTGAAACCAGAACGCGCCCGCCGTCGTAATGTTCGCGCAGGAAATCGATAATAGCCCGTTGGCGACGCGCACGACAAGGTGTATTCCGGATGCCTTCCTTCACCACTGGTAGTTCACGTGAGCCCGCCGCAGTCATGACCGCAAACTGCCGCCCCAACACCGCCAGGAAGACTATCAGCAGCGTTAGGCGAAGTCCCCTGCCGAGGCGTGGCGATAAGACAAACGAGGGAAACAGCGCCACCGCCGCAATCATTTCCACTCCGTACCGGAGGTTGTAGTGAGTGTGGGGGAAAAGCGTGGGAACGTAAAGCGGAACTCCTGCGTAAGCCATCGCCTGGATGTAAAAGGGCAGTGGAACAATGAACAGCACAGCGACGGCGCCGCGCCGCGATTCGCGCATGCAGGCGCACCACGCGATCAAACCCAGCACCGCCAGCTCCAGCGCCCAGACACCGATGACGAGCTTAAGATCTTCCAAGTAATAGCGCGCGGAAAGGAGCACGCTTCCATCGGTGGGATATGGGAACGCCGTCGTGGCCAACTGGTGGGCGTAGATATCCCTTGCTGAACCAAGGCCATTGTAAAATTCCAACGGGTTCTTAAAGCGATAGGCGTTGTGAATCAACCACAGCAGAGGCCCCGTGCCCGCGACGCACGCGAAAAACAGAGAGCGAACAAAGCGCTGCCTCCACGGGTAGGGGCGAATCAGGAACACCAGCACCGTGGCAAAAGGCAGAACATTCCACCCCTCATAGCGCGTGAGCGTTCCCATAAACGCGGCTACGGCTGCGCCTGCCAGCGATTTCCATGAGCCCGATTGCGAATAGCGAAATAGTGCGTACGCGACGAGCACTGACCAGAGCAGCGAAAGCGGCTCCGTAAGCGGCGTGCTTGCAAGGTAGAGATAGCTGGGACACAGCACCGCTCCGGCCAACGCCACAAGCCCCGCTGCCAGGTTGCGATTGATTTCCGCCCCCAGCCGGAAGAGGAGATAGCAGGTCAACGCAAACGCCGTGGAGGAAACCAATCCCCCGGCCAGGCCCGAACGCCAAAGAAAATCGTTGACAGCTAGGGGTGAGCAAATCAGATGGTAAAGAGGCAACCAGACGCTGCCAATTTCCTCATAGCCAGGGGTGATGGAATCAAAGATGCGGCGTGCGCCCTCCATGTGGGCCAAGCCGTCGCCGTAAAGGTTTGACAGTCCTCGGGTGTAGAAAAAGTAGATGCTGGCACAGGTAACGCCCAGAATCAGAAGGGCCACGGCTTCGTGCGCCTTGGCGGGGATTTGCCAGGCTACGGAGAGGTGGGATTCGTCGGCAGCATCATGCATCAAAATGGGTCAAGCTTTTGATTTCGCGGTAGCGCGATTCAATCTCTCCGGGCGTCAGGCGGAGAAGTCGGCCCAATCCAAATTCTTCCACGGCAAAGCTTCCCATGACCGATCCATAGACTGCGGCCCGCCGCAGATTGGCATCCGAGAGGTCACCGGTGCGCGCCAAGTGGCCCATGAACCCGCCCGCAAAGGTGTCGCCTGCGCCCGTGGGGTCGCAAACTTCATCTAGTGGGAATGCGGGTACGGTGAAAGTGGATTCGGGGCCAAAAAGGGTGGCGCCGTGCTCACCGCGCTTGATTACGAGCACGCGCGGGCCAAGCTTTTGAATGATCACCGCGGCTTTCTTCAGATTGTTTTGCTTCGAAAGTAGCCGGGCTTCGCCTTCGTTGATCAGCAGAATTTCCACCGTCGCCAGCACTTTGGCCAGTTCCTCGGGCATGCCCTGAATCCAGTAGTTCATCGTGTCGAGGGCGCTGGCCAAAAGATTGGGCAGGGCGCGCCGAACGTTGAGCTGCAAGGTCGGGACAATATTGCCTAGAAAAAGAAACTGGCTATCGAGGTAGGCGGCCGGAATCTTGGGCACGAAGTTTTCAAACACGTTGAGCTGGGTGTCCAGCGTGTGGGCCTGATTCATGTCGCCGGTGTATTCGCCCTTCCAGCGGAAAGTTCGGCCGGGGACTTGTTCCACGCCGCGGGTGTCGATGGAGCGCTCGCGAAAAACCCGAAAGTGTTCTTCCCCAAAATCTTCGCCCACCACCGCCACGACGGAAACAGAAGTAAACCAGCTCGCGGTGACGGAAAAGAACGTTGCGGCCCCCCCGAGAATTTCCTCCACTTCGCCATGAGGTGTGCGAATAGAATCGAACGCAATCGAACCGACCGCCAATAGTGACATAGGTATACCGTAAACCTCGCGAGAGTAGATTGACCCACAGCTTTTACTTCAGATACTTGCCTACCAGCAGGGCCAGCTTTTTCTTGGTCGCGGCAGGAATCTTTTTGCGATCGGTGAGGATCGCGTGGGCAAGCGCCGAACCGCATTTGCAGTCACGCGCCTCCGGAAGCGAACGAATGGCACGCCGCACAATCAATTGGGAATTTTCCACGTTGCGCGAAAGATAGTCAAGCACCTGCGTGACCGTCACCGCGTCGTGATCGGGATGCCAGCAGTCGTAGTCTGTCACCATCGCCAGCACGGCGTAGCATATCTCCGCCTCCCGCGCCAACTTCGCTTCCTGGAGACTGGTCATTCCAATAATGTCCATGCCCCACGACCGGTAAAGGTTCGATTCCGCCTTAGTGGAGAACGCCGGGCCTTCCATGCAGAGGTACGTCCCCCCCTTGTGAAACGCCACCTTGGCGCCGGCACACGCTTCCGCGAGCACATCCACAACTGTCGGACAAACGGGAGTATCGAACCCGACGTGCGCCACCAGCCCACCCCCGAAAAAAGTCGAGACGCGCTGGCGCGTGCGGTCAAAATACTGGGTTGGCAGGGCCATATCGGTCGGGTGGAAATCCTCACGCAACGATCCCACCGCACTCACCGAAATGATTCTTTCCACACCAAGCTTCTTGAACCCGAAGATGTTGGCGCGAAAGTTAAGCTCCGAGGGAGAGATCACGTGGCCGCGCCCATGGCGAGCAAGGAACGCCACCTGCCGTCCTTCGAGGGTCCCGACAATGTAAGCATCCGAGGGCTTTCCAAACGGCGTGGTGATACGCACTTCGCGAGCCTTTTCCAGCCCCGGCATGTTGTAAAGACCGCTGCCACCCATCACTCCGATCTGTGCTTTGGCCAAACTTCCTCCTCTGCCCCGCCTCGGGACGATGCGAAATCTAGTCAACTGCCTCGGTGGAAATCTTACCGTCCATGTTTACCAGGCGCGCCCAAGGAACGCAAGGGTCATGGGCAAAGACCAGCAACGCCTTGGCCTCCGCGAGTTCCGGCAGCAGGCGTTTCTTGTTGGCAAGCGTTTCCAGGGGATAAAGGTCGAAACTGGTCATCCAGGGATAGGCAATATGGGAATTCGTGGGTACGAGATCCGAAGGAAAGTACGCCGTGTCACCTTCCGATTCAATCCGTACGCACTGCATCCACTTGGTGTGCCCCGCGCCGACCTCTACTCGCACGCCGTGAACAATTTCCGTGTCGCCATCCAGAAATTCCGTTTGCGCTTCTGCCGCGGCAAAGAAATCCTCGATGTAGCTGGCCCGGTTGCGTTCCGTGGGATGGTGGGCATCGTCCCATTCGCCGCGCTGCACGAAGTATCGCGCGCGAGGGAAGGTCGGCACAAGCCTTTCACCGTCGCTCCGAACATTCCACCCGCAATGGTCAAAATGCAAATGCGTGTTAATGACAATGTCAATGTCTTGGGGTTTCAGGTGCAACTTACGCAGTTCTCCGAGAAGAGTCTGGGAATGATCCACGCCGTAAATCTCGTTGAACTTTGCATCGAATTTGTCTCCGATGCCCGTCTCTACCAAAATGTTGTGACGGCCTGCTTGGACCAGCAGGCAAGTCAGGCCAAGGCGAATACGATTGCGAGAGTCGGCGGAGATTTTCTTCTCCCACAACGCCTTGGGAACAACCGAGAACATTTGCCCGCCATCCAGCAGGAATGTCCCGTCGGAAACAATATGGAGGTCGAATGCACCGAGTTTCATGTTTCCTCAATCAATTATAGAGCCGCCCTTTAGGGTCGTACCTGCCGGCCTCAAGCC
Organism: Terriglobia bacterium; assembly: GCA_052139985.1. GTDB lineage: Bacteria > Acidobacteriota > Terriglobia > UBA7540 > UBA7540 > Bog-366. Next base: position 9,058 of record JBKQVI010000168.1, on the reverse strand, counting down.
CGGTGCTACACTCGCCACCATCAACCACGACTTTCAACCAATTCGATCAGCACGCCAGCCGTGCTTGCGGGGTGAAGAAAGGCGATGGGCTCGCTGCCGGCGCCCACGCGGGGCTCATGATCAATCAGCCGCACTCCTTTTCCCTCTAGCATTCGCAACGCTTCCGGCAGATTGGGCACTGTGAGCGCGACATGGTGGATTCCCTGGCCGCGTTTGGCGATGAAACGCGCAATGGGCGAGTCCATTGCGGTGCTCTCCAGCAACTCCAGGCGAGTCGCGCCCAAGCGAAAAACCGCCAGTCGCACCTTCTGGTCGGCAACACTTTCCTCCTCATCGGGCGCCTTCCCCACCAGTTTCTGGAAGATGGGGACGGCCTGCGCCAGTGATGCCACGGCGATACCTAAGTGATGGACCTTGACTTCCGCGTTGGCTGAAGAAAGTCCGAGTTGGGAATTCGATCTCGGAGCCAGCAGCGCGGCGATGATGCCCTCCACGACTTCGTGCGGGCCGCGTCGATGCGACAACAGATCATCAACGTGGCGATCAAGTGACCCGTCGAGAAGCGGTCCCGCAGCCGCTCTTTCAAAAAGCGTTTGCCGCAGTAAATCCAAAAGGCGAGACCGCCAATGGTCCTTCCGGCGGCTTCCCGCGGCATCGCCTTTTTCGCAGAATACGTGAAACTGATCGAGCGCCTCAACCAGCTCTGAAATACCCTGTCCCGTGGTGGCCACGCTGCGGACGATGGGAGGGCGCCAGCCGTCAGGGCGAGAGGCCAGCGAGAGCATCGCCGTGATTTCCTGCTCGACGCGGTCGGCTCCGGCACGATCCGCCTTGTTGACGAGATACAAGTCGGCGATTTCCATCACTCCGGCCTTGAAGGTTTGAATGTCATCGCCCAAGCCTGGGACCAGGAGGAGCACCGTCGCGTCCGCGAGGTGTGCGACTTCCACTTCATCCTGCCCCACTCCGACGGTTTCGATCAGAATGACCTGGCAACCGGCGGCGTCGAGAATCGTCACCGCATCCTGAGTGGTGGGGGCAAGCCCGCCAAGCTGCCCTCGCGTCGCCATGCTGCGGATGTAGACGCCCGGATCATTAGCGAGGCTTTGCATGCGTACACGATCGCCCAGTATCGCACCACCTGAGAAGGGACTGGTGGGATCCACCGCCAGAATTCCGACGCGTAGATCGCGCTGCCGATACTCGGCCGCCAGCTTCTCCGCGAGCGTGCTCTTCCCCGCCCCCGGCGAACCTGTAAGCCCTACCACCCACGCGCGCCCTGACCTTGGGAACAACTCGCGCAGCAACGGAACCGCACCAGCGTCCCTATTCTCCACCGACGAAATGCCCCGAGCGATGGCGCGCCGGTCACCGGCAAGAATCCGATCAACAAAGTCCTGATCTATGTCGAGCATGGCAAATTTCCGACTGGACAAACCGCAACCCAACCGCCCATGACCACTGGGGAGATGTATCGAGAACCCATGTGTGCCGCTGGCAGAGCTAGAGTATTGGGTTATCTGCCCATAATTCAGGCTATAACACAAGCTTAGAGGCGTCAAGAAAACGGCTCATTCAAAGTGTCCCCTGGGACTGGCCAGCCCCGCCATAACGGGGTAGGCAACATCGAGGACCGACCCTGTCTCGCAAATGCCATAGCGTTGCGAGTACCGTTGCGCTCTGCATCCCAGCCTTGTAATCGTGTTAAGCTAATCAGCGGAATTGGGCCATAAGGCGTTTGCCCGCAAGAAGTATCCGCACCATCCGGGCTGACACATACTGATTTGGCAGGGTGCAATTTAGCTGAAAATGCTCAAGTACTTAACATGCTGTCTTTCGCTCGCCGTGGTTTCCGGGCCGGCATTTGCGCGCGAGCATGCGCCACTGACTGCGAAGGTCGCGATCCAAGCCGGCCGAGCGGGGTGCAAGGTAGATTTGGATGCAGATGCAGCGGGCTCAACGGATGCGACAGGAAATCTCAATATCTCGAATGTCGAACCGGGTGACCATTACATCCATGTGCGCTGTCCGGGAATCCCTGAGGCAGCCTACTTCATCTCCCCCAAGGCCAATGAGCAAGCCCGAGTCGGCCCGGTACCAGACGGCCCTTCTTCGGCGGCGAGCGATCCGGTCACCCTTGCCGAAAACAAGACCCAACTGCGCCGGCTGGTCCAGCAGGCTCAATTGCGGCAACAGGCGCGATTGGATGAAGCGGTTTCTGCTCTTCGCGAAGCCATGAAGCTGGATCCGGAAAACTCCGATCTGCACCGCGAGCTGGGTATCACCTTTTTGTTGGCCAAAGAATGGAAACGGGCTCGGGTGGAAATGATCGAGGCTATTCGGCATGATCAAACCGACGCCGACGCTCACAACGGCCTCGGCTACGCGCTGGAGAAACTCGGCGATATAGACGGCGCGTTGAAGGAATACCGCACCGCCACCCATCTTGAGCCCGACGACCCAACCTACCGCACGCACTACTTCGATACCCTCGTGAAAATTCAAGTGCGGCAAGAATCAAAGAAATGATCCGGGTGTTCTGGTGGTCCAGTTGCCGATGTTACGGGTAACGTCACGACCGGAAAAGCAGGGGCGGTTCGCGAACCGCCCCTACGCCCAATCGCGCGGGGACGATATCCGTGGTGCACCCCTCCCCACGCTCAAGATGCTACCGCTCTCTGCGGGGCGACGACCTCGCGGAGGACTTGCAACGCGCGTTCACATCCGGCGCGATCCACGTCCAGATGGGTTACCATGCGAATGCTTTGCGCGTTCGTAGCGTTTGCCAGGACGCCATGCGCGGCCAGAAGTTTTGAGACTTCATAAGCTGTCAAACCCGTTCCGGAAACGTCGAAGAACAAGATGTTGGTGACCACCTTGGCGGCATCAATCTTGATTCCAGGAATTTGCGCCAACTCCTGGGCCAGAAACCTGGCATTGGCGTGGTCGGCGTGGAGGCGCTTGGAATTCTCCTCCAACGCGATGAGGCCGGCGGCTGCCAACACGCCCGCCTGACGCATCCCACCGCCGAGCATCTTCCGCACGATGCGGGCCTCCTCAATGAATTCTTTGCTGCCCACGAGCATGGAGCCCACCGGCGCACCCAATCCCTTCGAAAGGCAGAACATCACCGAGTCAAAATTCCTTGTAAGTTCCGCGACGGATTTTCCCAGAGCTGCGGCGGCGTTGAAGATTCGAGCACCATCAAGATGCACGGGCAGCCCGGCCGCGTGCGCCTGATCGACGATGTCGGTCGAAACCGCGAGCGGGTAAACCGACCCTCCCGCGAGGTTTGACGTATTCTCGATTTCGATCAGGCCGGTGCGAGCACGATGGTCATTCCGGGCGCGAACGTGCGGAGCGATCAAGCCCCAATTCAGGATTCCGTCGTCGGCGTGGATCGTGCGCGGCACGATTCCGGAAAATGCTGAAATCATTCCCATTTCATAGTTATAAATATGGCATCGGTCCTCACAAATGACCTCATGTCCATGGTGGGTCAAAACTTTGATCGCTGTTTGATTGCCCATGGTCCCGGAGACAACGAACAAACCGGCTTCGCGTCCGAAGATCTCCGCCGCCCGCTCCTGCAGCCGGTTAACGGTGGGATCCTCACGGTAGACGTCATCCCCTACCTCGGCATCGTGCATGGCTTTCCGCATTGCCGCGGACGGCTTGGTAACAGTATCGCTGCGCAAATCTACAATAGCTGCTGGCATAGATGCTCACCCCCGGTAATTATGAATGATTCGCGGGAACTGTGGCGACTGCTACCAGGTTCTAGCCCTAATTCCCTACACAGAAACGAATTCCTGGAAAATCTCGTTCGAGACAAGATAGGCATGCCGAGCCATGCGGACACGATCACCTTCGCATATGACCCAGCCGTCCCGTGCGAGGTTCTGGATCTTGTCTTCCCAAGGCTTGAGATAACTCGTTCCCCAACGGTCCCGCGCCAGATCCAAATTGACGCCCTCCACCTGCCGGAGCCCAAGGAAGAAGAATTCCTCGACCTGTTCGTCGGCCGTCAACACGCGAACTTCGTTAATCGGTGACTGCCCGACCTCCACTTGCGCCATGTAACCCTGCACATCCACGTGATTTGACCACCGCCGCGCGCCGTCAAAAGAATGGGCGCCCGCCCCAATTCCCATATAGGGCGCAAGCTGCCAATACTTTCGATTGTGACGCGACTCGAACTGCGGCAGGGCAAAGTTGGATATCTCATATTGCCTGTAACCAGCGTCCGCAAGGAACGCGCAGCCGGATTCATAGGCGTCCGCCATAAACTCGTCGCTTGGCACTGTGCCGGCGTGATAACGATTTCCTCCGTGGACCACTTCCCTACCCAGCCGGCTTTTTTCGTCAACTTCAAAAAGGTAGAGCGAGACGTGCTCCGGCCGCAACTTCACCGCCGCCGCCAGGCTGCGGCGAAACGACTCCTCCGTTTGTTGCGGCAGTCCTGCAATCAAATCCAGACTGATGTTTTGGAAACCGGCCTGGCGGGCTTGGCTTATCAGTTCGCAGGTATCGTGCGCAGAATGTAGGCGGCCGACAGCACGAAGCTCCTCATCGTCGAATGTTTGCGCGCCGATGCTGAGCCTGTTCATGCCCAATTCCCGAAAAGCACAGAGCATTTTCGAGTCGGCTGAGCCGGGAGTCAACTCCAGTGTGAATTCGATGTCCTCACTTATTGTTAGGTGTTTCCCCAAAGAGCTGACGACGAGACCCAATCGTTCCTCTCCGAGCAAAGTTGGCGTGCCGCCGCCGAGATATATCGAATCGACACGATGTGCGAGGACTTCTCGCGGAATTCCACGGGCAGCCAGAAAGCTCTGTCCGCCCGCCAGTTCTCTTCGAAGCATCTGCGTGTATTGATCAAAAACAGTGTTTCGCTCTACGCGCGAGCTGAAATTGCAAAAGCTGCATTTGGACGCGCAAAACGGAACCTGGATGTAGATGCCGAAGGGGGACATTTCAATTGGGGAAACATTAGTCAATTCGACGTACTTCCGAAAGGAAAGTCGTTCGATACAGTGAGCTTCAATCCGGTACCACCTTGATGCAGAACTCGCGGCGCCGAGGGCCGTCAAAATCACACAGAAAGATTCCCTGCCAACGGCCCAGGACCAGGCGCCCACCTTCAACGAGCAGCGATTTCGAATTGCCAATCACGGCCGCTTTCAGGTGGGCATCGCAATTGCCATCATTGTGGTGATAATTGTTGTCCCGCGGCGCCAATGACTTTAGAAATTGGTCGAGGTCCTTTTTCAGCGCCGGATCCTCGTTCTCGTTGATCAAAATCGCAGCGGTCGTGTGGGGCACGAAGAGAAGGCATGTCCCGCTTTGCGTTCCGGACTCGGTCACGACCTTCTGCACGAGGTCCGTGATGTCTATGAAATCTACACGCGCGTGGGTTTCGACATGCGCGGTGTGCAGCGAGGCGTGGTTCCGCTGCGGGGGTATTACTTTGCCGACCTCGGGTGATGCCATAAATCCTCACATCGCTGAGAACGGGTTGGTCCATCGCAATGCTTTAAGGAGTAGCGTGCGCTTGCTGTAGTGCCTCCGCTAAGGCGGCCGGTGCGGGAGGATAAACTGCGACTATCGGCACCGTCTTCTTCACGATTTCCGCTGTACGCCGGATATTCAACCTTTCAAACAAGAACGCGAATTTCCTCTCCAAGTCCTCGCCGATCCTGTTGCGGACGCCGGCTCCGAGTTCCCAAAACTTTCGCTTGAAGGGACCGAAGGCCTTTTTCCGGGTCTTGTAAATGAACTGTTCCTCGGTGTCCCCAGGCTTCTTTTCATTTGCACAGGTCTTTCGCAGATGTCGATAAATCTCATCCTTGAAGTCACGTGGGAAAGCTGAATTCTCGTAAATCAAGTTCTGGAACTCCGTTGCCAGGTGGACTTCCGCGGCTTCGCACTCCGCAAACTTATGGAAGGCGTCCGCCGGCAGAGTGGAGGCGCCATGCTGAACCGCTCCGGCCATGCCGTAACGGTCGCGCGCAGCCACCGATAGCTTGTGCAGCGCTTCGAAGTCGATCGCGATCTGGGCCATCGTTCCATCAGGGAGCACCACGCCACCATGGGTTGTACCGGTTTGGACACTGATTTTGGAGAGTCCTTTCCTTTTTCCCGCATTCTTGGAAAGCGCGGCGAGGAAACCATCCATGTATGCCGCCAGCTCCTCAAGCGTGGAATTCTGCTTCCCCACCTCCCCAATCTCGCCCCCCACAGAAATAGCAATTCCCTGTGGCTCAATCGAGCGGACATACGCTGCAAGCTTGGCGCTGGCTTCAAAATTCCCGCGCTGCTGTTCACGCACTCCTGGCTTACTGAGATCAACGAGCGTGGAGGTGTCGATGTCAATGTTGTAGTATCCCGCACCGACTGATTCCAACGCGAAGTCACGAATTCCCTGCAGCTCCGCCTCGGGGTCCTTGGCAAATTTGTTGGCATTCGCCTGGTAGTGGTCACCTTGGATGAAGACCGGACCTTCATAACCTTCCTTCAATGCCGCAGCCACCACCACGGCGGCATATTCCGCCGGTTTCTGGTCAGTATAGTTACTCTCGCTACGCGAAAGTTCAAAAATGAACGCGCCCGCCTTCAGACGTAGTCCGGCGCGAAAAACCGCTCGGGCCACATCATAGCTCAGGCCGCGAATGTTGATGGCCGGCACGGTGAAGCCACCAGCTTCGTTTCTTCCGCGAGCCTCATAAAGGCCTTGAATTGACGCCGGAATGACGCCCAACTCCACGCCCACCCGCCGGATAATCCAGCGTGCTGTCGCGCGGACTTCGTCGCTTTCGCCGAAAACGGCGTTCCACACAAGCAAATCCAAGGTTTGTGAAATGAACTTGTGAGGGTTTTTCAGTATGATCCCACCAGCGTCCGACACCTCATAAACGGTGCGATCGCGATTGACTAGATCGAGCGCGGAACGAACATTCATGTCGGTCCCTCGGTTTAAGGTTAGCCCCCACTTGCAGCCTGGGATTATACCAGACCATCGAAAATCGGGAATCGAAACATGAAAATGGGAGAATCCCTGGGCTATCGAGGGATCTTGGGCAGTTGGTGCGCAGTAGAAGAGTTGAAAAGTTAGGGAGTACAGCTCGAACCCGTGGTTCTTTCTCACGCCACTTTCGGTTGGCGGCGGGAGTGAAGACGTCAGTACTTGAGGGTTTGATGATCCGAACAGCGAACTTGAATCTGCGCAAGCAACCGGTCAAGCAACTCGTACCCGGCTCGACCCAGGAAGTACGCTCCCCCCACACGGCGTTCCTGCAAATCCTTGTGCGGCGTGAGGAAACGCGACAGAGCCTGCACGTGACGTACGAGCAAATCCGAGCGGCCAAGCGCCGCACGTGTCACCTTGCCGCGCAGCCGCTCCATCTGGTATTTCATCTTCTCTTGGGTGTGCTGGAGTGTGTCAAGCAAGGTGGGGTCAAGCTTCTCGATATCGCCCTGAAGGCGAATCAAGAGCTGGTCCAAATCGCGCTCGCTCTGATCAAAACGCTCCGACCAACCCTCGGCATATCCGGTAGCGGCGATTTTGATGCTCAGATGCTCGTCGCCCTGCCACGCATCCTCCAGGCTCAGCTTGTACTTTTCCATCAAACGGTCGGTGCGCGAGTCCAGCAGCGTGAAGGCGGCGCGTGGGAATACCACCGGCTGCGGGCGGCCTAAAGCGTCGTATAAGGATCGCGCCTGGCCTAGATAAGCTAACTCGGAAGGTCCCGCGACATAAGCAAGCGTCGGCAAAAGCGAGTCCTGCACCAGTGGGCGCAATAGTACGTTGGGTGAAATATCCAACGGCCGTTCCGCAACCAAGGATTGAAGTTGTGGTAACGAGATGCCTTCACCGCCATCAATGAGGAACTTGCCGTCCCGCTGATGCAAGGCTAGCCGGTCACCGTGCCTGGCAACAAATACCAGCGTTGAATCGTCAACCACGTGTACCTGGGCGTGATAACCACGCTGCACCAATGCGCGTGAACTCTCCAAAACTCCAGCCCGGAGTTCCCCCGCCTTTGCGAGCGTCTGCTGATACACCCCGGCGCTAAGCCGGTGGACGGATTCATCCAACGGGTCCAATAGAATCACGCCCCAACGGCCGAACAGACGGGTCAGGAAGCGCGCAAAGCTCACCCCCCACGTCGCGCCGGGCACATAGCACTCCCGCAAATCAGTCAGCAAGCCGGAGCGCGACTCTCCTTGCGGAAGAACGGCTTCCATCTGGTCAAGCGCCGCCGAGATCTCCGCCGTATGACGCACGTCACCCACGGGCGAGCGCGGCGACGGGCGGTCTCCTGAGTCATGAAGCGGGATAAGGTTGTACTCTTCGTCAAAGATTGCTCCCTGCGCAACCTCGTCTAAATCGTGGTCCTCGGTGGCCAACCAAAACATCGGAACGCTGGAAATGCCCTGCTGCGAAAGAGATTGGGCAAGCCGCACGGTCGTCAGCGCCTTGTAGAGAGTGAAGGCCGGGCCGGAAAACAACCCGACCTGCTGACCTGTCACGATGGCGAAGGTCCCCGGTTCTCTCAGCCGTTGGATGTTCGCAAGAGTTGGCTCTGAACAGCCAAAAGCCCGATTCTGTCGCTCCAGGATTTCGGTGATTTCCCGGCGCGCGAACTCACACTTGCTCATTTGGTCCGCGACTACCCGATAGCTTCGGGGATCGTACGGCGAGCCATTATAAAACTGACTTACCCTCTCGAAGTGGTAGAGGTAATCCGTTAGCAGGGCGCTAGAGTGCGGGACGTGCGTGTAGGGAATACATGTCGTAGTCATGAGAATCAATCATCGTACACGGTCTTCCATCCGGCGGCAACACATCAGCAATAACCCAAATCCGCACGTAAGGGAGGCAGCGGCGATGTTGGGGCGATGTGGGGGGCGCAAGGTGGGGGCGGGGTTGGTTTCCGCAACCCGGCCGGGGGAGCCCGCAGAGCTCGGGAGGCTCCCTGCCGGTCTCTTTAGAAACCGCGGGGGCGAGCGGGAGAAGTGGGGCGCGGGGAGGGAAAAATTCCGCCCACCCTTCGCC
>JBKQVI010000167.1:0-3116 GCA_052139985.1 Terriglobia bacterium | reverse complement strand
CGCAGCGCCCAACCGGACGAATTGCATGCCCTCCTCTTCTGTGGGCGCTGAGGAGGACGTGACCACGATTTTGCAATCCGGCGCTTCTCGGCGAAGATCGGCAAACACGTTGCCGCCCGTTTCCGCTATGATTTCTGCTTGAATGAAAAACAAATGAGGCCGCAGGGATTTCGCCAGTTCGATCAACTGCGCTGCGGATTGGGCTTGCGCGACGACGCGCAGGTCATCCTCCACCGCAAAGAGTTTTTTCAGCCCAAACCTGAAGATGCCCTCGCGGTCGGCTATGAGAACTCGGATCTTTTTCTTCCCGCCGTTGCGGAAGCTCATCCAGAATCACGTCTCAGCGCCACGCGTTCGCCAAGCCCGCCTGCCTCTACCACCCGTGCCGGCGCTGGGGTTGTCTAATGGTCTTTGGGAGATGTTTCCGGTCTTTCCCCGTACGTGGCGAGAGCGGACCCAGCGATTCTCCAGCGCGCTTCCACCGGGAATTTCACCGGAATGCGTAATCCGGCGCGCCGCCTGTTACTCATCGGCTCTCCACCGAAACGAGCCTCACAGGCGATTTTAGGTTATCTCGTTTCTGTCATCGGGGCAAGAGGAAAACTCCCCAGGCAAACTCCCCCTTGTACCAGCGTACCGGTACTTCTGTACGAGGCATTGCCTAAACGGCGGACCGCTGCTAACCTTGCGGGCTTCGGGGTGGATTACCTGGTCAGCCCAGGTGGTTGTTCCCCCCGGCGAACTCGGAGGAGGAGACAACAATGAAACTGGGTGAAATTGCGGCGCGGCTCGAATGCCAGTTGGAGGGTCCTGAGAACCTCGAAATCACCGGCGTCGCCGGCATGGATGAGGCCACATCCGGCGAATTGACTTTCCTTGCCAATCCCAAGTACCGAAGCAAAATCAAGACGACGCAGGCTGCGGCCATTATTGCCAGCCCGGTGGAGGACCTCAAGGGCCGGCCCGCGTTGCGCTCGGCGAATCCTTACCTCACGTTTGCCAAGGCCCTCGAGTTTTTCCACCCCCTTTACCGGCCTCCAACGGGCATTCATCCCACGGCGGTCATCGCCCCGGACGTCAAATTGGGGCGAAATCCTTCCCTCGGCCCCTACGTGGTCCTGGAAGAAGGAGTTGAGATTGGGGATGACTGCGTGCTGAAAAGCCACGTGGTGATTTACCGGGGGACTACCATTGGGCATCGCTTCTTTGCCCATGCGCATGCCGTGGTGCGCGAATTCGTTCGCATTGGCGACGACGTGACGTTGCAGAATGGCGCGGTTGTAGGGACGGATGGCTTCGGGTTCGCTCGCCAAGCGGACGGCTCTTACTACAAGATCGTGCAGTCCGGGACGGTGGCCATCGAGGATGATGTCGAGATTCAAGCCTATGCCTGCATCGACCGCGCCGCCGTGGGAGAAACACGCATCCACCGTGGCGCAAAAATCGATAATCTCGTTCAGGTAGGGCACGGCTGCGAGGTTGGCGAGAACACCCTTCTCTGCGGCCAGGCGGGCCTTGCCGGAAGCACCAAAGTGGGGCGGAACGTGATCCTCACCGGCCAAGTCGGCGCTGCCGGCCACCTGACCATCGGAGACAACGTCGTGGCCTCTGCCCAGTCCGGCATTCCCAACGACGTGGCGCCGAATCGCATAATCTCCGGCTATCCGGCCATTGATAACACCCTCTGGGTGAAATGCGTGGCGGTGTTTCCCCGCCTTCCGGAGATGTACGCGACCTATCGCAAGGTCCGAAAGCTCCTGGACAAGGAGAGCCAGAACTCCAGCCAGGGAGAGTAGGCAGAAAGCAGAAAGTCAGGGGCGAGGGCGTGGGGCAATTATGAATGGTAAATAGTAAATTATGAATTATGAATTGAGGAATTACGGTATTTAGAGGCTCTGCGTGCGGAGCGCAAGGCAAACTCTACGCCCGCAATTCACTATTCACTATTCACTATTCACCATTCAAATTTCTGCTTGTCACTTGTCACTGCTCTACCGGCCGTTCATCCTTCTCAAGGCCTGCCAGGATGGCCCGGCGGACACGGTCAATGATCGATTGGCGGTCCTCCATAGTAGAACCTTCCGTGGCGACAGGTTCGTGTAAGGTGATGCGGACACGTCCCGGTCGCATCACGAACTTTCCTTTGGGCATGAGCTTGTTGCTGCCCGAGACCGAGACCGGGACAATGGGAGCGCCCGCTTTGATGGCCATAACAAAGACCCCCTTCTTGAAGCTCTGAAGCCTGCCATCGGGGCTGCGAGTGCCTTCCGGGTAAACAAGGAAAGACTTTCCAGCCTTCAGTGCCTGTACGCCCTTTTCGACGGCCTCGAGCGCTTGTTCCCGGTTCCGGCGGTCGACGGAAATAAACCCGCACGCCACCATAACTCTGCCGAGAATTGGAACGCGGAAGAACTCCCTTTTTACCAGCACGAGCGCCGGCGGCAGGACGGCCAGCAAGGCGGGAGGGTCAAAGTTGCTCTGGTGGTTGGCCATGAAGACAACGGACCGATGGGAAGGAATCTGGTCGAGTCCGTGGACTTCAAGGCGCGTTCCCGCCAGCCACAAGGCCATTCTTCCGCCCAGCGTTCCGAATCTATAGACCTGATCGCCATTCCCTCGGATGGCAGCATAAATCAGCAACGGTGGACCTAGGACCAGGATGTAAGCGAAAGTGATAAGGGTTACCAGGAAAGCTCGGATCATTGTTCGTCAGCGCCCGCGCGCGTTGGTCTCTCCTTTGAGCCAACCTTCGCGCACCTCGACCTGTTCAGGCGAAGGATGGGCAATTTCCTTCACACCGCGGGTTGCCTCTTCATTGGTTCCCGGCCGGTGTTCAATCTCCCGCTCCAGGCCCGCGTAGCCGAAATACGTATCGTAGTCCAGTTCCCGCGTGCCCCGCACGTAATCAGCAAAGAACGCCTCCAGCCCGGAAAACCCGGGAGCGATCTGTGCGATCAGATGCCGCAGGTCCGCATCCGTATAGTAGCGGCCGGAGCGGGCGAAGTCTTCGTTCAAGCGGCGCATCACATCATCCAGACCGGCCGCGTTGCCGGTGGCGTGACGGAGGGCCAAATCCAGCAGGAAGCCCAGCAATTCGCCCTTGTTGTAGTACGAGA
>JBKQVI010000166.1:0-8368 GCA_052139985.1 Terriglobia bacterium | reverse complement strand
TCTCGACCATTTCTCCGGCTTCGCGCCTGCCCCCACCCCTACCATAAAGCCGGAGAAATGCGACTTCCCCCTCGCCTCCGCTGTCTGCTACGCAACCGCCTGAGCCCCAAAGGGCCAAAGGCCAGTGCCGGGCTAAAGCCCGGCGCTACATTCCGAATTAGGACACCGCCCGGCATCGCACCTTGCGGCTTTTCTTGCCTCTGTGTTAACGTCGTAGGTTTGAAGTTTCTGAAGAATTGTGGATAAGCAAGGGGAAGGATGATTCTCACCCTGGCGGGGCGGACACCCCGCATTGCCGCATCGGCCTACATTGCCCCCAGCGCTGACGTCATCGGCATCGTCGACGTGGGCGAGGACTCGAGCGTCTGGTTTCAATGTGTACTGCGCGGAGACATTGAGCCCATCCGCATCGGAGCAAACAGCAACATCCAGGATGGGACCGTCATCCACACTTTCGAAGGCGCTCCAACGATCGTAGGTGATTGGGTCACGGTGGGCCACCGCGTGGTGCTGCACGGCTGCACGGTGGAGAACAACTGTTTGATTGGAATGGGCGCGGTGCTGCTGAATCACGTGCGTGTGGGCGAAGGATCGATTGTCGCCGCCGGCGCGCTCGTCGCGGAAAACACCGTGATTCCACCGCGGAGCCTTTACATGGGCGTTCCCGCCAAGCTCCGTCGGGCGGTTGCAGAGGGCGAGCAGGCATTCATCAAGATGCACGCCGAGCATTACCTCCAGTACAAGGAAACCTATTTGGCCGAGGAAAGAAAGAAAGCGTGAAAAGGACTTCACCACCGAGACACTGAGGCACAGAGAAAGTTCTCTTTTTGAATCTCGGTGTCTCTGTGCTTCGATGGTAAACAGCGTTCCGAAAGGAATTTCGTGTCGAATCGAGCCGAACCAATCCGTTCTGTAAAGGGAACGCGCGACCTGCTGCCTCCTGACACAGCTTTGTGGCAGCGCGTGGAGGCCGAGGCCCACCGCGTGTTTGCGGCCTATCACTACGGCGAGATCCGCACACCTATATTGGAGGAAACCGCCCTGTTCGCGCGCGGCGTCGGGGCCGAGACGGATATCGTGACGAAGGAGATGTACACGTTCAGCGATCGCGACGACGAATCGTTGACGCTGCGCCCGGAAGCTACAGCCTCCGTGGTGCGGGCGTATATCGAGCACAGCCTTTACAACCAGGGCGGCATTCAGAAGCTCTACTACATTGGACCCATGTTCCGCCGCGAGCGTCCGCAGAAAGGCCGCTACCGCCAGTTTTATCAGATTGGAGCGGAAATCCTTGGGTCCGTGAATCCTCTGGTTGACGTAGAAATCATCGAAATGCTCGTGCTGTTCCTCGAACGCGTGGGAATCCGAGAGTACCAACTCCTCGTGAACTCGGTGGGCTGCCCCACGTGCCGCGCGACCTATTTGGAAGTTCTCCGCCAGGCACTTCAGGACGTCAAGGCTACGATGTGTGAGGACTGCCAGCGCCGCGCGGACACGAACCCGCTACGGGTGCTCGATTGCAAGGTGGAAGCGGACCAACCGATCATCGAAAAGCTCCCCAAGATCATCGATCACCTGGACGCCGAGTGCCGCCAACATTTCGAGCGGGTCACCGGCGAACTGCAAGCGCGCGGACTGGTTTATCAGGTTACGCCGCGCCTAGTGCGCGGGCTCGACTACTACACGCGGACGACGTTTGAGATTACCAGCGGAGCGCTGGGGGCCCAGAACGCGGTGGTCGGGGGCGGACGCTACGATGGATTATCCGAGATGCTCGGTGGCCCAACCACGCCGGGCATTGGCTTTTCTATCGGCCAGGACCGCTTGATTCTGGCCGTGCAGGCAGCGGCGATACTCAAAGCGGATACACCACTGGCAGCCTATGTCGTTTGGATGGGAGAGCCGACGCTTGCCCCAGCCTCGCGTTTGGTGCGCGAGTTGCGCACGCAGGGCTTGAGCATTGAGATCGACTACGACCCCATGAAAGTCAAGAAAGCCATGGGCGTCGCCAATAAGCTCCAGGCGCGCTTTGCTATCATCATCGGCGAAGGCGAGCTCGCGAGTGGCAAGTACCAAGTGAAGAACATGGCGAGTGGCGAGCAGCAGCAATTGGACCCTACGGCAATTGCGGAATACGTTCGAGAGAAATTATGAATTCTGAATTGAGACCCCGGAATCCCACGTTCTGTGCTGGAGCCTGTCGATAATTCATCATTCACAATTTGTTATTCAGAATTCATAATTCAGAATTCAGAATTTTACTTGCGGCGGTGATTGTGAAATTAGACCTTCTTGGCGATCGACAACGAACCCACTATTGCGGCGAGCTACGCAAAGAACACGCAGGGCAGACTGTCTTCTTGGCCGGATGGGTCGATGTCCGCCGCGACCTCGGCAATCTGATTTTCCTCGATTTGCGCGACCACACGGGCAGGACGCAGATCGTTTGCAATCCCGCCATCAGCGCGGATGTGCATGACCGGGCGGACGAGGTTCGCCCCGAATACGTGGTGGGAGTGGAGGGTGAGGTTGTCGTGCGGGCGCCGGGAACCGTGAACTCGCAGCTTTCGACGGGTGAAGTGGAAGTCATGGCCCGCAAGCTGTTGGTGCTGAATGAAGCCAAGACGCCTCCCTTCCCCATCGAGGATGAGACCAAGACCAGTGAAGAGACACGCCTGCGCTACCGCTATCTCGACCTGCGCCGCGGACGCATGCAGCGCAATCTGCGTCTGCGCCATCGCGCCAGCCAGGTGGTGCGTGCGCACATGGGCGAGCACGGCTTCCAGGAAATCGAGACACCCTTCATGACCCGTTCCACGCCCGAGGGCGCGCGCGATTACCTGGTTCCCAGCCGCCTGCACCACGGCCAGTTCTACGCGCTGCCCCAGTCGCCGCAACTCTTCAAGCAACTTCTGATGATTGGCGGCTTCGACCGTTATTACCAGATTGTTCGCTGCTTCCGGGACGAAGACCTGCGCGCTGACCGTCAACCGGAGTTTACCCAGATCGATATCGAAATGGCCTTTCCGCAGCGGGAAGTATTGTTCGATATCATCGAACACTTGATGGAAAAGCTCTTTGCGCTGGTTGACGTCAAAGTGGAGCGGCCGTTCGCCCGCTTGGCGTACGACGAGGCGATGGAGAAGTACGGCTCCGATAAGCCGCACCTGGGCACTTCGCTCGAATGGAAACGCGTGAGTTTTGCGCCCGGAGACTCTGAGAAAGTGCGCGTGGCTCAGCCGATCAAGGCGATGCGCGTACAGGGATGGGGCGGCGCTTCCCGCAGCCAACTTGACAAGCTCCAGGAAACCGCGAAATCACTGGGCGCGGACTGGTTCTCCTATATCAAGACGAGCGCGGCGGAAGCGCAATCGCCGCTTGTGAAAGCGCTGGGCGAACCTGCCGTTAGAGCCCTCGCCGGCACTGTGGAAGCTCAGCCCGGCGACTTGGTCCTGCTGCTGGGGCTTAAGTCGGCCGCCAGCCCAGGCGCGTTCCGAATGCTGGACAACGCTTCAGGCGAACTGCGGCTGGATATCGCGCGCAAACTTGACCTGCTCAAGCCCGGTACGTGGAATTTCCTGTGGGTCGTGGACTTCCCCATGTTTGATTACGACGAGAAGGAAAAACGCTTCGCGGCCATGCACCATCCCTTTACCTCCCCTCGCGAAGAAGATCTGGAGAAGCTCGAATCCGACCCTGGGGCCGTCAAAGCTCGTGCCTACGATCTGGTGTTGAACGGCTCGGAAATCGGCGGTGGCTCGATTCGTATTCATCGCCAGGACATCCAACGCCGGGTGTTCGGCGTTTTGGGCCTCAGCGAAGAACAAGCGCGGGAGCGCTTCGGATTTTTCCTCGATGCCCTGGAATACGGCACGCCTCCGCACGGCGGCATCGCGCTCGGCCATGACCGCATCAACGCGCTGATGGCGGGAGAAGCGAGCATCCGGGAAGTCATTGCCTTCCCTAAGACCGCCAGCGCCATCGATATGATGTGCGAGTCGCCCGCGGGGGTCGATGTCGAACAACTCGATGAACTGGGGCTGAAATTGAAGAAAGATTGACGATTGCCTATTTTCGATTGCCGATTGAGAGCCGTCTCTCGCAGATAAAGGGTTGCCCCGCGAGGCAGTAAGGATGGATTGTCAATCGACAATCTTCAATCGACAATCGGCAATTCAACATGTCCATCATCCATATCCTTTCTGAAGCAGTTGCCAACAAAATCGCCGCCGGCGAGGTCGTGGAACGGCCGGCGTCGGTGGTGAAGGAGTTGTTGGAGAACTCGCTGGACGCGGGCGCGGGGCGGGTGGAAATCACCGTCGAGGGCGGAGGGAAACGCCTGATCCGCATCGTCGATGATGGGCAAGGAATGACGCACGATGACGCGCTGCTGGCCTTTGAGCGGCACGCCACCAGCAAGATTCGCTCAGCGGAGGACCTGTTCGAGATTTCCACCCTGGGCTTTCGAGGGGAAGCTCTGCCCTCGATAGCGGCCGTATCCCGCCTGGTGCTCGAGACCAAACACGCCTCGGAGAATTCCGGCACACGTATTGAAATCGCCGGCGGCAAACTGCGCGACGTAAAAGAAGTAGCTTGGCCGCAGGGTACGAGCATCGAAGTCCGCGACATTTTCTACGTAACCCCGGCGCGGCGCAAGTTCCTCAAGTCAGAGTCCACCGAACTCGGCCACATTGCCACGTTAGCCACCCACTACGCCCTCGCGCACCCGGAGAAGAATTTTCGCCTGGCTTCCCTGACGAATGAAATCCTGAATGTTTCCCCGGTGGCGAGCCATCGCGAGCGATTGTATCAAGTAATGGGGGGACAGCTCATCGAGCAACTTCTGGAGATGGCACCGGTCGAGCGCCGGGTTTTGACCGCGGCTTCATCCGAGGTGGGGGAAGAAAGTGAGCCCCCAGGTGAAGCGCCGCTGATTCGGGTGCAGGGCTTCATTTCGCGACCGGAAGTGCAAAAGCTGAACCGGAATAATATTTACTTTTTTGTGAACAGGCGCCTGGTGCGCGATCGCTTGATTCTCCACGCCATTACGGAGGCTTACCGGAACATCCTGCCGTCAGCCGTTTTTCCCGTGGTGCTGATTTTTCTGGAAATCCCTCCCAGTGAAGTGGACGTCAACGTTCACCCCTCGAAGACGGAAGTGCGGTTTCGGCACGGAAGCTTCGTACATGATCTGGTGCGCGACTCGATTCGCCAAACGCTGCTGACGACGCGCCCGGTGGCTGCCTTCCCCATATCGAGATCCGCAGCGCCGGCAGGGTTGGCGGTGGAAGCGGCAGATGTTGCGGATGCACTTGCGGAAGAGCCTCCGTTGATGCGGGGCGCGATGACCCCTCCTCCGCCGGCCCGCCCGTCGGGTCGAGGGACGAATCGAGAATTCCACCTTTCTCCGGCGCGAATGGAGCCTCGTTCACAGCGCTTGCCCCTGGATACAACACTCGCGCCCTATGCACCGGTTGCGCCGTCGGGCGCGCTCTCCACCGTGCCGGAGGCGATGGAAGTGACAGCGGTACAAACTCCGCGTGAATTGCCGATGGACCTCCAACCCTTGGGGCAGGTGCAAGACAGTTTCATCGTCGCGGTCAACAACGATGGCCTTTGGATTGTCGACCAACATGCCGCACACGAACGCGTGCTCTTCGATCGCCACGTGGTGAGGCGGCGGGAGAAGAAGATTGAAGTGCAACGTCTCCTGATGCCGATCATCGTGCAATTGAAGCCTGAGCAGCAGGTGACCTACCAAACCATTGCTGACGAACTGGCGGCGAACGGCTTTGAGGTTGAACCGTTTGGCCAGCGTACCGTTGCCATCAAGGCTGCGCCAGCGGACCTGCCCACGGAGGAAGTCGAGAAACTGATGGTCGAGATACTGGAAGGCGCGAGCCAGGATAATGCAAACCTGTCACTCGACGATTTGCGCGGCCGGATCGCGGCTTCGATCTCCTGCCACGCGGCAATCAAAGTGAACATGGCGCTCGATCAGAGCAAAATGGATTGGTTGTTGCAGGCCCTGGGGAGCACGGATTGCCCGATGACCTGCCCGCACGGCCGGCCCACGGTGTTGCGTTACGGGACGAAGGATTTGATGAAGGCGTTCAAGAGAATATAGTCATGCCTGAACCTTTGGTAATTACGATTGACGGCCCGGCGGGTGCGGGAAAGAGCACGGTCGCCCAGAAGCTCGCAGCCCGCCTGGGACTGATGTACGTTGATAGTGGAGCCACATACCGGGCGGCAGCCCTCAAGGTACTGGAGGCTGGCGTTGACCCTGGTGACGAGCCCGCAGTAGCTAATCTGATCGGTTCCACCGACGTTCAGGTATCGACTGGCGACGGTGAACCTCGGGTGTCGGTTGATGGCGTCGACGTCACCGCGCACTTGCGCACGCCGGAAGTAA
Source organism: Terriglobia bacterium (assembly GCA_052139985.1). GTDB lineage: Bacteria > Acidobacteriota > Terriglobia > UBA7540 > UBA7540 > Bog-366. Next base: position 1,953 of record JBKQVI010000166.1, on the reverse strand, counting down.
CTCTGGCTGCGGCGCGGGTCTCGCGCTTACCGGAGGTGCGCGCCAAGCTCCTGCAAATTCAACGTGCCTTCGCGCGAGGCAGAGGCGTGGTGATGGAAGGGCGCGACATCGGCACGGTGGTATTCCCCCAGGCACCGCTCAAGATCTTCCTCAAAGCCGACGTGGAAGAGCGCGCCCGGCGGCGGCTGAAGCAAGATTCGCGCGAGGGCCGCGAGGCGACACTCGAGAAGACTGCGTATGAAATCGGCCGCCGCGACCAACTCGATGCCGAACGGAAAATCTCACCCCTCATGCCTGCACCTGACGCCATCGAGATCGATTCCACGAACCTCCAAGCCGAGCAGGTGGTGGACCGGATCCTTGCGCTCGCCAGCAGCCGTCAATTGATGTGAGAAGATTGGAAGAAGGCGATCTGATGCTCGCCGGCAAATCGAGAGAGGTTGAACCGTACCAAGGCGCACGGAATTGGGACGAAGTCCCGCCCGTTCTTAGCGCCCCGCCCACATCCCCCACCCCGGTTCTTACGACCTTCCGCCCGGGCCACCGCCGTTGCTCATTGAGGAGAGGAATTCCTGGTTGGATTTGCTCTTGGCCAGCTTGTCGATGATGAGTTCCATCGATTCCACCGGCGAAAGCGGATTCAGGACCTTGCGTAGAATCCAGATGCGATTCAACTCGTCCCGCGGCACGAGCAACTCTTCCTTGCGGGTGCCGGACTTGTTGAGGTCGATGGCGGGGAAGACGCGCTTGTCGACCAGTTTGCGGTCGAGGTGAACTTCCATATTGCCGGTACCTTTGAACTCTTCAAAGATCACGTCGTCCATCCGGCTGCCGGTATCGATGAGGGCAGTGGCGATGATCGTCAGGCTGCCGCCTTCCTCGATGTTGCGAGCCGCGCCGAAAAACCGCTTCGGCCGCTGGAGGGCGTTGGAGTCCACGCCGCCGGAAAGCACCTTGCCGGAAGGCGGCACGACGGTGTTATAAGCACGCGCCAAACGCGTGATGGAGTCGAGCAGGATCACTACGTCGCGCTTGTGCTCGACCAGCCGCTTGGCCTTCTCCAGAACCATTTCCGCCACCTGCACATGCCGGGCGGCGGGCTCGTCAAAGGTCGAGCTAATAACCTCGCCCTTCACGGTGCGTTGCATGTCCGTAACTTCCTCGGGCCGCTCATCAATGAGCAGTACGATCAGGGTGATCTCAGGGTGATTGGCGGTGACGGAGTTGGCAAGGCTTTGCAGCAGCATGGTCTTGCCGGTGCGCGGAGGCGACACGATCAGGCCGCGCTGCCCTTTGCCCACCGGCGTGAGCAGGTCGAGCACGCGCCCCGAGATGTTGTCCTTGATGGTCTCAAGGTGAATGCGCTCCTGCGGGTAGAGGGGCGTAAGGTTATCAAAGAAGATCTTATTCCGAGACTCATCGGGTGGTTCGAAGTTAATAGCTTCGACCTTAATGAGGGCGAAATAGCGCTCGCCCTCTTTCGGTGGGCGAATCTGTCCCGAGATGGTATCGCCCGTACGCAAATCGAACTTGCGGATTTGCGACGGCGACACGTAGATATCGTCCGGGCCGGGCAGATAGTTATAGTCCGGCGCGCGAAGGAATCCGAAGCCATCGGGGAGGCATTCGAGCACGCCCTCGGAGAAGATGAGGCCGTTCTTCTCGGTCTGTGCTTGCAGGATCTTAAAGATCAATTCCTGTTTGCGCAGACCGGTGGCCCCCACCACGGACAAGTCTTTCGCGACTTGTGTCAGCGTGGTGATGTTCATCTCTTTGAGCTTGCCAATGTCGAGGACTTCCCCTTCTTTCAGATCCTCAATCTTTTCTTCCTGAACTTCGTCTACTTTTACTTCCTGTTTCTTTGCAGGCATAGCTTTTCTCTCATTAATGTTGAAATTACCGGTCGTCTGACCGTCCCGTGGGTTGTTCGGGTTCCCCTGCCAAGTCGCTCGC
>JBKQVI010000165.1:0-13160 GCA_052139985.1 Terriglobia bacterium | reverse complement strand
ACGCTGTTGCTGGATGTCACCGTCAGGGTGGTAGAAGCGGATTGGCTGGTGTCAGCCTGGCTTGTGGCGGTCACGACGAGCGTCGGCGGCACGGGCGCGGTGGTGGGCGCGGCGTAAGATCCGGAACTGGAAATGGAACCAACCGTAGAATTGCCCCCGGCCACGCCATTCACCGACCACGTGACGGCGGTGTTGGTGGTTCCCGTAACAGTGGCGGTGAACTGCACCGTCGATCCCGCCGTAGCTAACGGGTCGAGGGGTGAAACAGTCACGGAGGGGCTCACGGCCGGACCCGTGATTTGCACGATCGCCGAACCGTAGGGATAGCTTTCCGCCGAACTGACGGCTCTAACGGTCACCGTCGCCGGATTGGGGACGGAAGCCGGCGCGACGTATAACCCCGTAGAATTAACCGTACCCACAGTGGAATTTCCACCCAGAACGTTATTGACGGTCCAGGTAATCGTCGTGCTCGTCGAACTGACCACGGTGGCGGTGAACTGCACTGACGCTCCCGCCTGAACCGATGTGGAACTGGGCGAAACGGTGACCACGGGCAAAGAGATGTCGCTGCCGGTGCGGACGATGGTGCAACCGGGCAAGAACACTCCGCCGGCCACCATGACCAGAAGACTTGCCAGCACGCCTGGGGAAAGGTCCTTGAACCTCATTGCACCACCCCCGGCGAGAGGTTGGCAGGCAAGAGGCTGGGCACGTAAGCGTGGCCGTGGTACCACCGCATGTGACCGCCGTTGCTAAAAACGAAATCGGTCTTCTGAATGATCAGCGGGCCGCCATGGCGACCCGTCTGGGTTTGCGCGTACTGTTGAAGATACGTGAAGTAGAAACCTAACAACTGCTGCATATTGGGCACGAAAGGTCCCTGCCAGGAAACTCCGAAGACTTTCCCCGCCGTCGAAACATACTCGCGAACGACTCCGCCAGTCGAATCGGTAATCTGGTGGAGTCGATAGCCCGTGTGGACTTCGTCGCGGATCTGTCCCCCCAGAACTTGCCGATCCACGCCCACCGACGATTCCGTCTCCCCCAGCACTGCCCATGCCGGCGCAGCCCCCAGAATCAGCATAAACAAAACGAACCCATAGGTTCTCATGAACCTCCACCCGTGCCGTTTTCCCATTGACTCGCGCCGCCTCTTAGTCAAACTATCTTCGCCGGAAGGGTTTCCCGCGTGCTGCTGAACCACCATCAAAATACCACAGACTGTCACAAGCCATCCAGCCCTCATAAGGGCGGGTCGTGGTGTCATTGGAAAGTGGCACGGGCGTTCCGCCCGTGAACGGTCACAGCCAAGATGGCCGTGCCACAGCAAATCACACCGCTAACGAAAGGCGGGCACTCCGACAGTTTGGCCTTTTGCGGCGACTTATCATGAACGCCGGCCATTGATTCTATAGATTCCGGGGCTCCACGGCGCAACCGGGATGCCGGCTCATCCAGTTACGCACGTCACGGTAACAGCGCTTGATAAGCGCTGAACCGTTCATGAAACTTTGCAGTTGGATGCCGCGGTCACTGCCGCGGTTGTAGCAGGTAAATTGCGAAGAACACGATGGGCGGCAGGGGCGCAGGACCGACGATTGATCTCAATCGGCAAGCGCCCCTACTCGAGGTGCAGACTAAAGCCCGTACCATCCGTTGGGAGCGCTGGCGCCACTGGGCACGGTGGTTCCCGCTATCCCCACAAAGATCGTCTTACCGAGGAAGAACGGCAAACCGAAGTCGAAATCGTCATTGGAGGGGCTAGTCCCACCATCGCCAGCTATATCGTTGAACGCGGCAAACCCGGAGTTGGTGTTCAGCAGCGAATCCGCGCTAACGATGCTCAGCGAAACCGTCCCCGAGCCCACGCCCCCGTCTCCCGTTAGTGTGATATTTGAGAGATTGAGCGTCGAGGATGGACAGTACAGACCGGGGTCGTCGGCGCAGTCGGTAGTCCCCAGGGTGGCGGCATCCGATACATAGAGGGCATTCGATCCGGTGTCAAACCCATTGAACCCGCCGGTATAAGCTATACCATTGTAGGTCACCGTGTCGATGGTCTCGTAATCATTGAGCGCGTAAACCGTCGCGCTGCCGAGACTGTTGTTGGTTTGGGTGGAGATTCCAAAGTACATCGTCCCGGTGGCGGACGCCGCTCCGGACGCGGCGACGGAGCCCAAGGTAATCATCACCCCATTAGTGTCAGAGGAGGAGAAAAACGCGACGGGGTTTACAGCCTGGTCAGCGACTGGCACCGTGGTTGGCGAGCAGGCTTGCCCGGTGGGACAAACGTAATAAGGATATCCCGAAGTGGTCAGATTGCTTGAGTCGGTGCAGCCGGAGCCGCAATCTTGGGGGTAAGGACCCACGCCCAGGACCCCGTTGGCGCCAAACGTCGCCACCGTATCTTCGTTCCCGCCATTGGGAACCCCGGAAGCAACGGGAACCGCGAGGCACTGAGAAGGAACGTTCGCAAATGTCGCATTGCCCGCGTTGCCACCAATGACTTGAATGGCAACATTGGACGCCGTCTCTCCCCCGACCTGAACGTCCGCCAGCCACATCGGTCCCCAGGAGTAGGAGGTGTCCCCATATTGGATACATTCCTGGAGCTGATCGTCGGTGGAATCCTGAACAACTCCCAGCGAACTCGGCTGAATGGTTGTAAACACCGAGTTGAGGATGCGCAGGCCCACGGAACCCGTATCCACGAGTACCTTATCGACCACCTGGCAATTCGTGGTGCTGCCATGCTGGCAGATGGTTACCGTGGTCGTAATGTCATTGAAATAGCCGCCCGCTTGCCCGTTCGGCCCGAAGTTCACCGTCAATGCCGTCGAGTTGTTGGTGGCCGGCGTCGTTGTAGTCGTGGAAGTGGAGCTAGCGTTACTTCCTCCACAACCCACGATCACGAGCATTCCCATCATGACAACTAACAGGCGAGCTAACATCGCCGCCGAAGAATCCTTTAAAGTCATTTCACCACCTCCGCGGAGACGTTGCTGGGGATAAGACTGGGCACATAAGCGCTTCCCCTAAAGAACCGCATGTGCCCGGAATTAACGAACACGAAATCGTTCGTTTTCACGATCAGCCCCCGATGGTGATGAATTGCAGTTTGCTCTTTCGTCGCTGTCTGGAGGGTCGTGGTGTAATCGCCCAACAACTGCTTCATATCGGGCATAAAGGGTGCCTGCCAGGCGATCCCAAAGACCATACCTTTCGGCGAAACATACTCGCGAACGATGACGCCGTTCGTAGTTGTAAGCTGGTGGACTTTATAGGCCTGGAAGGCCTGGACACGATCCTCCGTCCGTAGATGCTGCTGGTCCGCGCTCACCGAACCTTCATACTGGCCCAGGGTTGCCCAGGCTGGCATACTTCCCAGAGCCAGGATGAACGCGACTCTTAAAGCGGTTTTCATACTTCGTCACTCCTGCCTTTCTTCCTAGATTGTCCAATGCTCTTGCTTGGACGGTGAATTGCAGGCAAAAGGTTACCAAGGACTTGTTAAATAATTGCAAAAAAGCACATTGGGTTAGGGTGAGCGCCAAGCCGATGGCGGTAAGACGATGCGGAAGAACCTCAGTTTCAGTCAGGATCCGGCTTTGTTTTCTAGATGGCGCAATTCATCGTCAAGCTGTTGAAGGGCGACTTCCAGGCGCGTTAGTGCTTTGCCGGATCCTTCGAGATTCCCTGCCCTGCCCATCTGCTCGAGCGTGCGCGCGGCTTCGAACGCTCGGGGGGCGGAGATGTCTCCAAGGGAGCCCTTCAGCGCATGCGCGGCCCGCTCCAACAAGAAGGGGTCGTGCCGCTCGTCAGCCCAGCGAATACCTTGCAGGAGTTTGGGCCACTCCCGGAGAAATATTTCGATGATTTCGCTGCCCAATGCTTCGTCGCCTTCCAGTCGCGACAAAAAAGCAGATCTGTCAAATATCACTTGGGAGAGAACCTCCTTCTTTGTCTTTTCGGCAGCTTTGTACGATAACTTGATGGGGATTTATTGAGTCTTTTGGGGCCGGGGCAGGAGCGAGTAGGCGGAAGGCAGAAGGCGGAATACACCAGTAGCTGGTCCGCGCAATGGGAGTAACTTCGGTCACGCTTAATTTCGTCGCAGACCGCTCCGCTCCTCGCGCCTAGCGCACAGGTTGAAATGCGATTCCCGGTCCAATCGCCGGTTGAGCAACAACGACCAGTTGTGGCGGTTTCAACAGGTAGTTGCGGACGGACCCGCCTACCCCCACGCCAATGTGAACAATGGAAGTCCAGCGCTCCAGGCTGTGGTGGCCGCTCCGATGAAAAAGGTAGGAAACTCCGATGGAAGCCGCTGTTCCCGCGAGTTCGATTCCGACAAAAAGCGGCCGGTTATCGACAATGGAGTTCGTCAGCAGCCATTCGTTATTCCCCTGATCGCGCAAATGCCGGGTGGAGGCATAGTCCATCATGCGCGCGCCGCCCACGCCAGCGAAGAGAAGGATATTCTCGGTGTCCCAGAATTTGTGAGGCTCCGCCTGAGTGTTCGATCGGGCCGGCGGAGTGGCCTTGGGGGGGGCACCGGCCGGCGTCGAGGGAGTATCCTGTGCGAACAAGCTACCGGAGCAAGCAAACAGCAGAAGCACGAATAACAGGTTTGGGAATCTGGGCATGGGCGGCATTCTATAAGGCTAAAGGGTAAAGGATAAAGCGTAAAATAGAATGCCGTTCGCCCACAATCTTCCGCTTACGATCTAACTCTCCGGCAGCGGCGGACAACCGGGGAATTCCGGCAAGTAGGTGTTCCCAATATACTCGACGTACTTGATGCCGATTTCGCTGGTGAAGAACCCATCCGTCGTGAGATTCCGTAAGAGGGAGAAGAACTTGACGCCGGGACCTAGACTCGGGTCCTTTTCCGCATTCGCTCGGTAGGCGATCTGGTCGAGCACTTCTTCCTGCTGCGCCGCCGTGCATTCGAGGTAACCCTTCCCGTAGCGATCGTTACAGGTTGAGTCCAGCCAGGCGATGCCGCCGCCCAGCGTTAACTGGTATTCCTGGTTCTCGCTGGTCAGCAAGTCGATAAACTCCGGCGCGCCTGCTTCCACGGCTCCGCCGGATTGCTCATCGGAAGGAATAATCGTCTGGCAGAGTGACTTCAACGTCTCATAGGCGTGCGCGGGGAAATACTTGGGAGTGTAATCACCGCCCGCGGCTTGGGCGCGCTCCTCCTTCACCATGCGGTGCACATGCTCCGCCGCTTCCATCGGGATCATCCGTAGTACCGAACCGGCCGAAACTCCCACTGCAAGGTTCTTCAATATATCGCGACGTGATAGGTTAGTGGGCATCGTAATCGCTCCTGAGAAAGTCATCCGTCGTCAGTTTTCAGTCATCACGGTAAGGGCCCCGCCGTCCGGACTGGTGTCTGGTACTGACCACTGCCAACTGACGACTTCCTTTAGATGTTCCCTTTCCTCGCCTCCTCCAGCAAGTAATCCGACGCCCGCCACGATAACGCCATAATCGACAGCGTGGGATTCTTGCCCGGATTGGTCACGAAGCACGCGCCGTCGGTGACGAACAGGTTTTTCACGTCGTGGGCCTGGCAGAATCCGTTGAGGGCTGAGGTCTTGGGGTCATTCCCCATGCGCACGGTTCCGGTTTCGTGGATGATCGCGCCGCCCACTGGAAGGCCATAGGGAAACTTTCCCGACGATTCGGTTTTCGTCAGATACGTGCCGCCCACGGCCTCGACAATGGCGCGAAAGGTTTCCTGCATGTCGCGCGCCATTTTGACATCGTTTTCCCCCCACTGGAAATGAAAACGCAGTACGGGAATTCCCCACTCGTCAACAACGTCGGGATCAATTTCGCAGTAGGACTGCTCGTTGGGGATCATCTCCCCGCGGCCCGACAGACCGATGTACGCGCCGTATTTTCCCTTGCACCGCCGCTTCAACGCCAATCCATAACCTTCGTACTGGTCGCAGACACCATAGAAATCACCCACCTCCGGCATGTCGCGACCGCCGCCAAACTCGACGTGGTAGCCACGCAGAAATTCGTTCCTGCGGTCAAACTTCCACCAGGGAATATACAGGTGCATTCCGCCGGTGCCGTCGTGATTGTGCGGGGGAATTTTTTCCAACACTGGGACGTACCCTGCGCCGTCGCTGCCCACGGAATCCATCAGGTAGCGGCCTACGACGCCGGAGGAATTCGCGAGGCCTCGAGGAAATGGCCGCGAGTGCGAATTCAGCAGCAGGCGCGCGGACTCACACGAACTGCCCGCCACCACCACCGCCTTGGCGCGCACCTGCCGGTCCCGGCGTGTCTTCTTGTCAATATAGGAGACGCCCGCCGCTTTCCCTTCCTCGCTCACAAGAATCTCCCGCGCCATGGCATCGGTCACCAGCGTTAGACGCCCGGTTTTCATTGCGGGCGGAATCAATACCTGGCTGGAGCTGAAGTTCGACGCCGTCTTGCACCCACGTCCGCACTGGCCGCAGTAGTGGCACGGCGCGCGGCCGTTCACCGACTGCGTCAAAATGGCCAAACGCGAAGGCACGCAGAGAATTCCCAGCTTGTCGCACCCTCGCTTGACCAGCAGGTCCGTGCAGCGCGGCTTGGGCGGCGGGAGGAAAATCCCATCGGGGGCGCTGGGGATGTTCTCCTTCGATCCGAACACGCCGATGTAGCGCTCGACTTTGTCGTAATAGGGCGCGAGATCCTGGTAGGTGATGGGACAATCGTCGCCGCGGCCGTCGCGGGAGCGCGCGCGGAAATCCGCCTCGGCGAAGCGCAGCGCAATGCGTCCCCAATGATTCGTCCGCCCGCCCACAATGCGCGAGCGGAACCACCGGAACTTGGAACCCGGGGCGCTGGTGTAAGGCTCGCCGCCAATCGTCCAGAAACCGTTGGGGGCCACGAATTCGGTTTGGCTGAAATCTTCGATGCCCGCGCCGCCCATCCCCGCCCCGCGATGCGCTAATTCGTAGGGCCACACATGCTCCTTGTAGTCCGTCTCGGGGTGCAGCATCGGTCCCGCCTCAAGCATCGCCACGTTCAGCCCACCTTCTGTCAGCACCTTGGCAGCGGCGCCGCCCGCCGCACCCGAACCGATGATACAAACGTCATACACTTTTCCCGTGCGGATGACTTCCAGCATGGATGTTAGCCCCTAGATAGCCCCAGATAGTCCGCGGCGGAAAAATGTGCGCGGAGCATTGAAACTACAAAGACTTTCCGGCCTCGTCAATGTTTTTCTGGGTACAACGGTTGGCTGACGCGGCTCAAGACGGACCTCCCCCCCCGAGGCGCCTTTCTCTGTGGTCGCCGTGTCTCGGTGGTGAACCCTTCGTTCGCGGCACACTTGCCAGCACTGTTACAGATACTTCAGGAGTTCGTCCAAGGTTTTCTGAATGCCGGCATAAGGATCTCCGGGGCCGTCGAATTCAATCGAGTAGACTCCCCGGAAGCCCGCCTGCTTCGCGATCTCCATCGCGTGGGGGAAATCGTAGCCCTTCTCGGCACCGTCCGCGTCGAACTCCATGCTCTTGGCGTGGCAAACGGTTTGGGCATAGCCGAAGAGCATTTTTAATCCCTGTTCGCGGGTGGGTTCATCGGGAAAGTTGCCGAAATCGGGCAAGGCGGAGAGGCGGGTGGCGCCAGCCATCTTGACGAGCTTCACCAGCACCTCCGGATTATCTGTGCCAAAGCCCGCGTGGTTTTCCACCGACACGTGCACGCCTTTCGCCTGCGCATAGAGGGCAAGCGCCTGGTAGGATTCTGCGGTTCGCGCCAGGTTCTCAGGGTCCACCTTGCCCGGACCGACCCGCACCGATTTCGCCCCCAGCGCGTGCGCAATATCCACCCACGACTTCACGGCTTCGAGCGCCGCGGCCCGCTCTTCGCGGTCGGGATCGGAAAATGTTCCCTCGGGGCCACACTGTTCGATGTCCACAGGGATGTTCACGATGGTCGAACGCGTGCGCGTAAGCGCGTACTTGAGTTCGTTCAAATACGCCTGCTCCGTGGAAGGAAAGTGCGTTGTGCATATCTCAAAATGATGCACGTTGTACCGGCCCATAATCATTTCAGGAAGATCCAGTAACGCCAGCATCGGGCCGGGCAGGTCGAAATCGCTGTCGCGCGTCGCGCGGAAGTAGTTGTGGAGACTCCAGGTGGAAATGGCAATACGGTCCAGCTTGGGAGGCGGGCTGGGAACCCTGCGCTGCTTCTTTTTGGTGTACGCGAACGAGCTTCCACCCAGTCCCGCTGACGCGGCGCCCACAGCCAATTGCGCCAGAAAATTACGCCGAAGCATCATACCCCCCTAAAAGCAGTAGGCAGTAGGCAGTAGGCAGTAGGCAGAGGGCGGTAAGCGGTAGGCGCGCGTTACTCGGAAAGCGGTCGGCAACAGGCCGTTGGCAACGGCCAGATGCTTGGCGACTCGCTTCGCGAATTCCGAATTCAAGATTCCGAATTCAAGATTCAAGAATCCAAATTCCAACTGGGACACCCAGGTTTTCACTTTTGCCTGTTGACCTTTGCGCTTTGCCTGTTGACCTTTGCGCTTTGCCTTTTGACTTTCTTTTGTCCCAACGCCGCGCCCCGCTAGCTGCTTACTGCCATCTGTTTTCTGCCTTCCGCTGTTTGCCTTCTGCCTATTACCTTCCCCTTAGCGCCCACTTCCGCCTGCTCGCTGCCTACTGTCTTCTGCCTTCTGCTTTCTGCCTTCTGCTTACTGCCGCCCACTTCCCCGCACCACCCGAAACCCGTAGTCCGCGTACTGAAATGCCGGGGGAATGCTGGAGCGGGCGGCCACCCGGCTCACCTTCACGTGGTGCCGCCAGGAACCTCCGCGCGAGGCGCGACGCTCACCCGACGCAGGGCCCGAAGGATTCTGCGTCGGCGAGACAGCATAGTAATCCGGCTGGTACCAATCCGCGCACCATTCATGCACGTTTTCACAGAGATCGTAAATTCCGTAATTGTTCGCTGCGCTGCGTCCAACAGGCACCGGTCCCGGCACTTCCCCACCCCAGCGTTGCCGATACTCGGCGCGTGCTTGCGGCGGCTCGTCTCCCCAGGGGTAAGGCCGACCCTCCGTGCCGCCGCGCGCGGCACGCTCCCACTCTGCCTCAGTAGGCAGTCGATAGTTCCGGCCGGTTACGCCTCCCAGCCACTGGCAGTATTTTTGCGCCTCAAACCAACTGACGGCGACTACCGGATGGTCGGGATCGTCGAACCCGGCCAGTCCCCAATTGGGCGGCGCGGGATGACCGGTAGCTTGCATGAAAACGTCGAAGTCCCGATTCCGCACCTGGTAAATCGCCATCTCAAAAGCATCCACCCAAACGCGATGGATCGGGCGTTCCTCATCGCGGCCCTGCCCACATCCCATCAGAAAATCCCCGGCGGGAACCACGACGCACGGGGGTTCGACGATGATCTCAGAAACTTGATTGCGGTAGTCGGCACTCGGCTGGTCGGACGACGGAACCACGGGGCGCATTCTTCCCTTCGATGCTTGCGAGTCCCGCGCAGCGGCAAGACGTGGGCACCCACAGCCCTCGCGGCATCACATTCTCACCGGTAGGATGCCCGTGTCATACCTCGTGGCATGGCCATTTTGGCCATGACCCTTCACGGGCAAGATGCCCGTGGCACGTCGCGAGCTACTGCGCCTGATAAGAGGCCAGAAACGTCTTCATCCCGGCACTGTTAATTTTCAATTGGCCGGCTCGGATCAATTGATCCTTCAAGTTCTGGCGATAAATTTCAAATTGCAGGTCGCGTTTCTGATCTAACAACTCCTCAGCGATCTGGTCGCGCTGGGCGGCAAAATCAGCTTCGTTGGGGGGAGTATGGGAAACCACCTTAAACAACACTTGGTTGGCGCCCACGGTAATGACGCCGCTCACTTGTCCCGGATTCAGTGTGAAGGCATCGCTCAGTTGAGAGGCGCTACCCACGCCCTCCACATCGCCGTTTGCAGTAAACTCACTGCTCTCTTTGGGAGTCAGCCCGAGAGACTTCGCCGCCTTGTCAAAGTCCTGGGTCTTCGCCAGTTCAGCGAGTTTCTTGCCTTTGTCCTGAGCCAGCACGATGGACTGGGCGTGGCGATAATCTTCTTCCACTTGCGCCCGCACTTCGTCGAGGGACGGAATGTGCTCGGGAACAATTTGGGCCAGTTGGATAATCGCTTCGCCCTTGGGGACGGAGACGGGCGTGCCGACTTCGTTCAGGCGAAGCTGAAATGTCAGGTTTTCTAAAGCGTCGCTTTTGCCCAGGTCGGGAATCGGTTGATTATATTTGAACAGCGGCGATTGCTTGGGTTCCAGGCCCGCCTTGCGAACGATGTCGTCAAATTGTTGCGGGTTCGCCTTGAGCTGCGATTCCAGACTGCCGGCCAGTTTTTGCTGGGCATCGACAACCAACGTCTTTTGCATCTCGTCGCGAATTGAATCCTTGACCTCGTCAAAGGATTGCAAGTGCGCAACCTGCTTCTCTTCCACTTTAAGGATATGGATGCCGTATACCGTCTTGACGAGGCCGCTCACCTCGCCCGGCCTCAAGGAAAAGGCCGTAGAGTCAAACTCCGGCACGGTCTGGCCGTGAACCAGCCAACCGAGCTCGCCGCCCGCCTGGGCCGTGCTGTCTTCGGAATACTTCTTGGCGAGGTCGCCAAAGTTGGCGCCAGCGCGGATCTGATTCAGGACATCGGCCGCCGTCTTCTGAATCGTCGCCACTTCCGCAGGGCTCTTGCCGGTGGTCTTAAACAGGATATGTGCAGCCTTCACGCGGTCAGGCACGCGATAATCGGAAAGGTGCTGAGCGTAATATTGGTGCAAATCGGCGTCCGACACATTCACCTGCGCGCGCACCTGGTCCGGATCGATTACCACGTAACGTACCTGACGTTGTTCGGGAAGTTTGTAGCGGGCAGCGTCCTTCCGGAAGAATGCTTCCAGGGCTTCCGGAGTCACCTGGACAGACTTGAGGAACTGGCTGGGATCCAGAAGCGCATAATCGATTTTGGCCTTGGTGTTGCGTTGGCGGAACTGCGCTTGCACTTCCGCTGGCGTCACTTGCACGCCGTCGGTGACGATGCTGCGCATCTTTTCCACCAGCAGGCTGCTGCGCAACATGCTCTCAAACTGGGGAAGTGTCTTTCCGGTGTATTGCGCCACCAATTCCGGGGCACGATCGGCGCCCACGAAGTTTCCATCCGGGTACAGCCATGGGATGGTCTCGAAAGTCTTCAGCATTTCCCGGTCGGACACCTCGATGCCCATCTTCTTTGCCTGCCGTACCAGGGCCTGCTCAATCACCATCTGGTCAAAAACGCCGGGCGCGACCATCGGGATCATTCGATTGTCGAATCCCATGGGTGAGTTCTTAAAGCGGTCGCGGATGGATTGGTCCAGGTCCGCACTGGTGATGTTCTCCCCGGCGATCGAGGCTAACACGTTGCCTTGCGGAGTGCTGGTGTCGCCGCTCGGAAGGGGCGCCATGACCACCACCATGCTTAACGAAACAATGCCCAGGAAAAAGATGAGCAGGTATTTCTTGATGACATCTCTTTTCTTCATGAAGGAAAACATAATTGCTCCTGCAATATGGCCAAAACCGTTTCATTATAGAAGAGATGCGACGATGGCGGCAAGGCTAGGATTTTCTCGGGACGTTCGACATCAGAGTGGAAAAGCGGAGGCGTCGGGGGCAGACGTGGCCCTCCCACCCGCGCCACCTCTCGCGCGAGTCCTTACTTGCCGCCGCTCAAGAGCGTGTCGACGAGTTGGAAGTAGGCATCCTCGGAGGGGAGGCCGATCATCATTCTCCCATTGATGTACAAAGTGGGGGTTTGATTGATGTTAAGGCGCTTGGCTTCCGCCATATCGCGTTGGATACGTGGGTAGGAGGATTTGGCATCGAGGCAACCGGCCAGTTGCACCCGATTCAATCCCGCCTGCTCGCCATAGGTCAGCAGCGTTTCCCGGATGTTGGTGATGTTAATAAGCTGCTGGCTGCGGAAGATGGCGGTGCGCAGGGGAACAAAGGAGGAAGGATTCATTTCATAAGCGCACTGGCAGGCGATCGCCGCAGTCGTAGACCAGTCGTGCATCGCCAGAGGAAATTCCTTGAAAACCACGCGCACTTTATTGCCGTATCGCGGCAACAGCGTATTCTCGAGAAACTCGTGCACGCGCGCGCAGGTGGGGCACTCAAGGTCAGCGTACTCAACGATGGTCACAGGGGCGTTAGCCGGACCCTGAGTAGGCTCGTCGCGGAGTGAAATGGTGCGTAGCGCCTGCTCCCGAGGATCGACGGCCAGGCTGTAAATCTCGCTTACGATCAGGTGTTTGCCATCCCGGCTGAGCAGCACCGGGCGTTCCTGCTTGGTCTTGCCGTCATCGATGTAGAGGGTACCTACCTGAAAATCCGGGGTCTGAGAATGCTTGAACCCACCCACCGAAAGCTTGATGTTGGCGGGAGTCTTGAAGGCATCCCGAACGCGCTGCGCCATCTCCTCGGGAGAATTGTGAGAGAGGTCAAGAACACCGTTGGTCGGGACCACGATCAGGTAGCGCGAGTCCTTGGAAACCAACACCTGCTGCACCGACTGCTTCTTTCCGTCGTCCACGGTCACCGCAAGATCATTGAAGCCGGGCGCCGCCGCGGAGGGATGGATCGACGCTACGGACAGCTTCACCGTAACCGGCACGCCAAAACGTTCCCGGATGTACGTCAGGATTTTGTCACGAGTTGCGTCACTGAGGGTCGATTCTTGCGCCGTCGGTTCTGCCCGCATCAGCAGCAAGGGGACTCCTCCACTCAGCACCAGCATGAGAATTGTCGCGAGCAACCAAACCTTATCGTGTTTTCCGTTCAAGTGGCCTCTACCCCTCCGAAGAAATAACTTCGCCCCGAACCGCCAGACAATTCTAGTGAATTCGCCGCGCACAAAGCAAACGCGAATTTTGGTAGCGTCCTAATTTCGCGTGTAGCGCCGGGCTTGACAGGCTGCGGAAAAACCCATGGTTAGCAGTATAGGGATAGGGAGAAGCGGTTGTCCGTCCCCCCTCCCTCCAAACCGGACAGGCGGATTTCCCGCATCCGGCTTTCCAGTCGGTGGTTCACCTCGGAGAGGATTGACCGATCCCAACCCGAGCGAT
>JBKQVI010000164.1:0-29983 GCA_052139985.1 Terriglobia bacterium | reverse complement strand
GCCGAAATCTGACTTTTTGAGGACAGTCGCTTGATTATGTCTGAGAGCTCCGAGATCATGGGGTGAACCTCTGCTATGTGATTAGAAGAGGCTGGAATTATACGCCAATTCGTTCAAGCTAGGAGATCATTCCCGGCAGCCTCCGTTGACGCCTTTCGAACGGGTCTGTTACCATGAATAATTAACTTGGTGGGGAAATTGCTATGAAGGTGGGTGTGCACACTTCGATTGCAGGTGCTCTGGAGAATGCGGCGCACCACGCCAAGAAGATTGGTTGCGACACCTTCCAGATGTTCTCCGCGAACCCGCGAGGCTGGCGGACGCTCGATCCCACGCCGGCGGAATGTGAGTCCTTTCGGGCGGCGCGCCAAGCCCACGGTCTTTCTCCCCTGGTTATTCACGATAACTATTTGATTAACCTGGCGTCGTCCGATTCTCTCATTCGGGAGCGTTCCATTGCCGCCTTCCGGCGCGAACTTGAGCGGGCGTTGGCTTTGGGCGCGGATTTTCTGGTTACTCACCCCGGCAGCGCCAAGGGATCGGCTCCCGCGGCGGCCATAGCGATCTGCGTGGAATCACTCCTCCAGGCAGCGGCCGGATTGAAGCTCGACGGCCTGACCATTCTGATCGAAAACACCGCCGGGCAGGGGACGGCCATCGGCCGCGGCTTCGAGGAAGTGGCGGAGATTATCGCGGGGGCGGAAAAGGACTTGCCGGTCGGCGCGTGCATCGATACCGCCCACAGTTTTGAAGCGGGGTACGCCATCCATACACCCGAAGGTCTTACCGCTGCCGTGAAGCAACTCGACGCGACGATTGGTATCAAGAAAGTTTGGGTGATTCACGCTAACGATTCCAAGACCGCGTTCGGCTCCCACGCTGACCGGCACGAGCACATCGGAGGAGGGCAGATCGGCGCCGAAGCCTTTGCGCGCATCGTGCAGCACCCTAAACTGAAAGACATTCCTTTCATCTGCGAGACGCCGGTGGATAAACCGGGCGATGATAAGCGGAATA
This sequence comes from Terriglobia bacterium, assembly GCA_052139985.1. Classification (GTDB taxonomy): domain Bacteria; phylum Acidobacteriota; class Terriglobia; order UBA7540; family UBA7540; genus Bog-366. Next base: position 28,966 of record JBKQVI010000164.1, on the reverse strand, counting down.
TTGAGACGATGCGAAAGTTGGCAGGGGTTCGAGGCCGTGGTAAACGCCGATAGTTGGTGGGACGGACTGGTGCGAGACCGGTTTCAGGCGGTGCTGGAGCTGGTTCTTGACGCTATGTCGGATGATTACGTGACGGTTGAGATTATCCTCAAAACGATCAACGAGTGGGATGCCGGCAGCCGTCCGGAGTCTTGGGCCGCTCGGAGCGCCGCTCCGGTGACTCGTCCCGAGGTCATTGTGGCGTTGCGAGAGTTGACGCGGGAAGGATACGCACAGGCCTACATCTTCGAAGGCCCGGAGGCTTATGCTGTAGATTTTCTTCCGGCCAAAGCGCGTGGACTCTGGTTTTTTCCCACGCAGCGCGGAATGGATGCGGTAAATAAGTTTCCGGGGAAGGACTGAGCGCGCCCAACATGGGGTGGGCGAAAGGGAGAAATTATGAATTGTGAATTATGAATTCTGAAAGCGGCCAGTTCGCTCCCGCGATTCAGCGCCCGTTGTTCAGCAGTCGCAATCTGGCATTCATAATTCATAATTCAGCATTCAGAATTGAGATCATGGACCCAAATTACGATCCTCAACAAATAGAGAGCAAGTGGCAGAAGCGATGGGCCGACGGAAAACTGTTTGAAACCGAAGCCGAGCCCGGACGCCCTAAATACTATGTGCTCGAGATGCTGCCTTATCCTTCGGGCGACATTCACATGGGCCACGTGCGCAACTATTCCATCGGCGACGCTCTAGCGCGTTACATGGCGATGAAGGGCTTTAACATCCTGCATCCCATCGGCTGGGATGCCTTCGGTTTGCCCGCGGAAAACGCCGCCATCAAGCACCAACGGCATCCTTCCGAGTTCACCTTTAGCTATATCGACCGCATGCGAGGACAGCTCCAGCGCCTGGGAGTGAGTTACGATTGGCGGCGGGAGATCGCGTCCTGCGTACCGGAATATTACCGCTGGAACCAGTGGTTCTTCTTGAAGATGTACGAGCGCGGCCTTGCCTATCGCAAGCAGAGCCGGGTGAACTGGTGTCCGCAGTGCGAAACCGTTCTAGCCAATGAACAAGTGGTGGATGGCTGTTGCTGGCGGCATGAGGATACACGCGTCATCGAACGCGAACTGGAACAGTGGTTCCTGAAAACCACTTCTTACGCCGAACAGTTGCTCGACGACATGAAAGAATTGGTGCGCTGGCCGGAACGCGTTCTGACCATGCAGCAGAACTGGATCGGGAAATCGGTGGGCACCTTTGTGGATTTCACCGTGAACGATCTCTGGAAGCCGCTGCGCATCTTCACCACTCGTGTGGACACCATTTTCGGCTGTACGGCCGTGTTCCTCGCGCCCGATCATCCGCTGGTGGAGGACCTCCTGGAGGCCTCCAAGGAGCCTACGCGGTTGCGGGATGAGGTGGAGCGGATCAAGTTCTCCGCCATTCGTGCGCGCACGGAAGTGGACATGGCGAAGCTTGGTGCGGACACTGGCTTTACCGCGCGCAACCCCTACAACGGGGAATCGGTTCCCATTTGGCTTGCCAATTTCGTACTGATGGATTACGGCACGGGCGCTGTCATGGCGGTGCCGGCGCACGATGAGCGCGATTTTGAGTTCTGCGCGAATTATGAGCTGCCCATTCGTACCGTGATTGTCCCGGAAGGATCTGCCTCGGAGGATGGAGTTGAGTTGGCCCTCCGCGCGATGGTGGAGTACGGACGCTTGGTGGCATCGGGGCCCTATACCGGACTCACGTCGGAAGAGGCCATTAAGCGAATGACGCGCGACGCCGAGTCGAAGGGATTCGGCAAAGGGACGGTGCAATATCGCATCAAGGATTGGGGAATCTCGCGGCAGCGTTACTGGGGAACGCCCATACCCATGATCTACTGCGAGGCGTGCGGAATTGTGCCGGTGCCGGAAAGCGAACTGCCCGTGGTATTGCCGCCGAACGTCAAGCTGACCGGGCGGGGGCACTCGCCGCTGGCGGACGTTCCGAATTTCGTGAATACGACATGCCCCAAGTGCGGCAAACCGGCGCGCCGCGAGACTGATACCATGGACACGTTCGTTGATTCCTCCTGGTACTTTTATCGCTACACCGACCCCAAAATCGCGACGGCTCCCATCAACAAGGACGTGGTGAAGTACTGGTTTCCCGTTGACCAGTACATCGGCGGCATCGAACACGCCATCCTGCACCTAATTTACATGCGCTTCTTCACCAAGGTCATGCGCGACATCGGCCTGGTGGACTTCTCCGAACCCGTGGCGCGGCTGTTCACGCAGGGGATGGTGATTAAAGACGGATCGAAGATGTCGAAGTCCAAAGGGAACGTCGTCGATCCCACGGAATTGTTCGCCAAGTATGGCGCCGATACCACGCGCCTCTATATGCTTTTCGCCGCGCCGCCGGAAAAGGACCTAGAGTGGAGCGATGCGGGCGTAGAGGGCGCGTCGCGATTTTTGGGCCGCGTCTATCGGTTGGTAGCGAAGCACGCCGACGAACTGCGAGGCGTTAGGGCGGGGAATTTGACGGCCGAGGAGAAGGCGACCCTAACGCCCGAGGAGCGCCGCCTGCTCCGTAAGGCGCACCAGACGCTCCGGCACGTGACGGAGGACATGGAAGAGCGCTGGCACTTCAATACCGACATCGCCAACACCATGGAGCTGGTCAATGAACTGACGGATCTCGAAGCGGCGGTCGAGGCTGGCAAGATTCGCGCCACCGCTCACAAGACGGCGCTGGAGTTCCTGCTCGCCATCCTCTCACTCTTTACCCCGCACATTGCGGATGAGCTGTGGGAAGGGCTCGGCCACGCCGAACCGCTGCTGAAGGTTCCCTGGCCAGCGTTTGACGCTGAACTGGCCGCCGAAGATGAGCTGGAGTATCCCGTGCAGGTCAACGGCAAGCTGCGCGCGCGCATTCACGTGGCAGCAAGCGCCGGCGAAGAGGAAATCCGCACCAAGGCGCTGGCGGAAGAGAAAGTCATCCAGCACCTCGCGGGTCTGCGGGTCGTGAAGGTCATCGTGGTGCCGCAAAAGCTTGTCAGCATTGTTGCGAAGAAGTGAGGAACTCGGCGTGGGAAACTAGAGGATAGAAGTGGACCGCGCTCCGCGTTTCTGGGATCCGACTCCGATGCTCCGGCTACAGTCTCTCGGCTTCTCGCTTCGAGATTCTAACTTCTAGCTTCTTACTTGGATCACCAATGCAAATTCCCCAACCGGTTGTTGTTCTGGATTTTGGTTCGCAATACACCCAACTCATCGCTCGGCGCATTCGCGAGCTTCAGGTGTACGCGGTGATTGTTCCGTGTACCATTCCCTTTGATGACTTAGTGCGTATGCACCCGCAGGCGCTGATTCTCTCCGGCGGCCCTTCATCGGTCTATGACCCCGCGTCGCCTGTGTGTGACGAGCGTGTGCTGAAGCTCAACCTGCCCGTACTTGGCATCTGTTACGGCCTGCACTGGATGGCCTATAAGCTGGGAGGCAAGGTTGAACCGGCAGGTCGCCGCGAATACGGTCTGGCCGAGCTGGATATTCTGCCGTCCTCGCGGTTGCTGGCCGGCATTTCCTCACCTCTTAAGGTTTGGAACAGCCACGGCGACCACGTGGTGGCGGTGCCACCGGGATTTGCCATCACCGGCCGGACGCTCAACGCGATTTCGGTCATCGAGAATCCGAAGGCGAAAATGTACGCTTTGGAGTTTCACCCTGAAGTTCGCCATACCAGCGAGGGCAGGGAAATCCTCCACCGCTTCGTTTCCGATGTGGCGGGCATCAAACCCAACTGGTTTCCCGGTTCGTTCATTGAGCAAACCGTCCAACACGTCCGCGAGCAGGTAGGGGACAAGCAAGCCCTCTGCGCGCTTTCAGGCGGAGTGGACTCCGCTGTCGCCGCAACCCTCGTTGGGAAGGCATTAGGTGACCGTCTGACTTGCGTCTTTGTGGATAACGGCCTATTGCGCAAGGATGAGTTCGCCCAGGTCAGCGGCAAATTGCGAGAGCAAGCGCATCTGAAGGTGAAGTCCGTGGATGCCTCAGAACGCTTTCTCAGCCGCCTGGCCGGAGTCACTGATCCGGAGCGCAAGCGGAAGATTATCGGGGAGGAGTTCATCCGCGTGTTCGAGTCCGAGGCGCGCGCGCTGGGAGACGTGGAATTCCTGGTGCAAGGAACACTATACCCGGATGTCATTGAATCAGTGTCGGTTAAAGGGCCAGCGGCCACCATCAAGAGCCACCATAATGTGGGGGGATTACCTGCTGACCTAAAGTTTAAGTTGATTGAGCCGCTGAGGGAGTTGTTTAAGGATGAAGTCCGAACTGTGGGACGAGAGCTCGGTTTGGACGAATCCGTGGTAGGCAGACAACCCTTTCCCGGGCCGGGCCTAGCCGTCAGGATTGTCGGAGAAGTAACGTTCGAACGCTTGCGAATGGTTCGCGAGGCCGACGCCATTGTCCAGCAGGAGGTACGGACACTGGGTTCTTACGACCGGTTGTGGCAGTCGTTCGCGGTCCTTTTGCCCGTTTCAAGCGTCGGAGTTATGGGCGACGCCCGAACTTACGCCTCAACGATTGGCATCCGGGCGGTAGAGTCGGAAGACGGTATGACCGCCGACTGGGCTCAACTGCCTCCAACCTTGCTCCAACGCATGGCGACCCGAATTGTCAACGAGGTCAAGGGCGTAAACCGGGTGGTATTCGATATAACTTCGAAGCCTCCCGGCACGATCGAATGGGAGTAACTCCCCCTGGCCTCGCTTTTCAATTCAAGACACTACCGCATCGCTTTGAAACAGAAAAGCTTATCGGCTCGCCAGTTTCTGGGCCATGTATAGAAGGAGCTGGCGGTCCTTCTCGTCGATGCGGGTAAGGAGCCGCTTCACCTTCTCGTAGAAGCGCACTTCCTTCTCCTGCTCGGCGTCGAGAACCAGCTCTTCGGTCGTCTGGCGCTTGCTCAGGTTTGGCAATGCCGGCGGCTCGTCCCCCTCATAGAACAACTGATAGAGGGGAAGTTCCAGCGACGCAGCCAGCCTCTCGAGGGTCTCAAGGGATGGCACCGTGTGGCCATTCTCGACCCGCGAAATGTAACAGCGTAGCAAGCCGGTGCGCTTTTCGATATCACCTTGCGAAAGGTTTCGTTCTTCTCTAAGCTTCTTTAGTCGTGTTCCAATTATCATGGGCGCAATTCTTGCATAAAGTGATTAAGTGGTCAACTAAATTCTTGATTAGATTCTGATTAGAAATTTGCCTCTCTGGTTAATGTAACCCCAACGGCTTCTGCCTCGTCGGAACCATTGAGGGTTGGCTTATAATGGAAACCCGATGGAAAACTCCGGCGCACAGGTTGCCCAAGAAATCCAGTGGATTAAGCGTGCACAGCAGGGCGACTCGGAGGCTTTCGGACCCTTGGTGCAGAAATACCAGCAGCGTGTATTCTCGCTGGTCTACCATTTGGTGCGCCGGCGTGATGAAGTTGAGGATCTCGCCCAGGAGATTTTTATCAAGGCCTTTCGGGCGATTCGCAGCTACAACTTTCAGTCTTCCTTTGCTACGTGGCTCAGCCGCATTGCCACGAACCACTGCTATGATTACCTGCGGCACGAACGTGCCTCGCGCGTGAGTTTTTACTGGCAGATGGGAGAAAACAGTCAGCAGGAGTTGGAGAGTAACGCGGAGAGTAAGCCGGAGCAGGCGCTCGATCATGAAGAGCAAGCGGTCCTTAAAGATCTGGTTGACAAGCTGCTGAACCGGGCCTCCGAGAATGACAGGACGATCTTAGTCATGAAGGAATTGCAGGACTATTCCGTGGAGGAGATTTCAGAGATCTTGAATCTGAAGCCAACCACGGTGAAGGTGCGGCTGCATCGCGCCAGGAAGCGCATGTTGGAGGATCTGCGCGAGTGGCGGGGGGAAAACAAGGACCATGCGATGTAATGACATTTTCGACCGTTTAGAGGATTCCTGGGAAGTTGGGGAAATGGAAGAGGTTCGCTTGCACCTCCGCCAATGTGGTGCGTGTGCGGCTCTTGCCCGCGACCTGCGCTTAGTGCGCGCGGGACTTAACCTGTGGAGGTGCGAAGCTGCGCCGACGCCTTCGGTGGGATTTGCCGAGCGATTGGTGCGCCAACTTGGCGAGCTCGGCAACGTGCCGAGCGTAGCGGAGTTCTTCGAGCGAGTGGGACGGCGCTTCGTCTACGCGACTCTGGTGTTGACTTTCCTGGCGCTCCTGGCGCTGGCACTGCCGTCCACCGGGCCGATCCGCGGGCTGACTTCCGCCGATCTGCCTGCCCAGGAAGCGGTGCTCGCCTATTCCGACCCGATGGGGGAAAACGGCTTGCAGGTAGTTCCGGACCTGGCGCCAGTGGAATCTCCGATGCCGGCCGCTACGAATAACGAGGTGAAATGAGCCGCCGGGTTTATCTCTATTTTATTGTCACTGCGGTCCTGGGCGCCATCCTCGGTGGGGTGGGGGTCTATTACTTTCTGTGGCATTCCGGCCGCCTTCAGCGCCACGAGGGTTTCAACAAGGATCGGGCGGTTGCGCACCTCAAAAAGGAGTTGAATCTCACCGACGCTCAAACCCAGCAAGTCGGGCAGATCTTTGATGAGAGTTCGCAGAAAGTAAAGGACTTACAGAAGCAAATTGATCCGCAGTTTGAAGCGATTCACCAGGAGACGCGCGCGCGCATCCGGCAGGTCCTGAACCCCGAGCAAGCAAGAAAGTTCGATGAGCTCGTAAAGGCCGTTGATGAGAGGCGCAAGCGGCGAGGCGCCTCCCCGCCCCTTCCGCACTAGGCTGAGGGCGGGGGAGTGTTGGCCTCCGGCGCGGCGGCATTGGCTTTTGCAGTGCTTGATGATGATCAATTATCCGGATGGTTCCATCCGGTTGGCAGGCATGGTCGGAAAGAGAATTTCCCCTTCAAGCGGCAGGGGGCTTGGGTCGAAAAGAAAGTGATTCGTCAGATTTATCAATAACTCTTCGGGCGTCGGCCCGAGGTAATGGGGATTACCGAGGCTGGGCTAGAAAGGAATATCCTCGTCGCTGATTTCGGATTCGGGCGGTGGAACCGGGTCCGCGGAAGGTGGTGGCGGTGCGGAGGGGGCTTGGCGTTCGGGCGCCGGTCGATCCATAGCCACAGTCGGCATGCGTTCCGAATCGGCTTTCGATCCCAGCATCTGCATCTGGTTGGCGATAATTTCATAGGAAGTGCGTTTGTTACCCGCTTGGTCCTGCCACTGCCGGCTGCGAATTGAACCTTCGATGTAGATCAGTTTCCCCTTGGTCAGATACTCGCCGCAAATTTCTGCTAACTTATTCCACGCCACAATGTTGTGCCATTCCGTGCGGTTCTGCTTTTCCCCCGTGCGGTCCTTGAAGCTTTCGTCCGTCGCCAGACTAAATTTGGCAACCGGAGCGCCGCTTGGGGTGTACTTCAACTCCGGGTCTTTGCCGAGTCGCCCGACCAGGATAACCTTGTTGACGGATCCAGACATGAATTCCTCCTGTAAGTTCCGAGGTAAACGGGCGTGGCTGGTGCGGCCGGCCGCGAATCTAGGACCTGCGCCGGGCGGCTGTGGCGGCGGGTACCGCGATGCCCAGTTTCTTCAGTCGTTGACGCGCCAGCTCGGATTCGTGTGAGTCAGGAAAACGTTGGATCAGGGAGCGCAGTTCGCGGATTCCTGCCGTTTTCTGGTCCAGCGCCAACAGGGAGAATCCCTTTTTCAGTTGGGCCGCGGCCGCCTTGTTTCCTGCGGGATATTTCTCACTGCACAAATCATAGGCAGCGATAGCATCCTTGTAATCCTGCTGGCTGTAATAGCATTCTCCAATATAGAACTGGGCGTTCGAGGCACGGTCGGTGTCCTTGTAATACTTCAGATAATCATTGAATGCCTGTATCGATAAATCCCATTGTCCGCCGTTGTAATAGCTCAGACCCTGCGAATAGAGTGAGTCCGCGTCGGGCACGGGCGGAGCGCTTGGTGCGACGGGCGCCCCGGGCGTCCCCGGAGGTGTCCCGGTGGTGGGATTGGATTGCGCCGGAAGTGTGGTGAGGATGTTTTGCATTTGCGCCATCTGATCGCCCAATTTGGAGAGACGTGCTTTGGCCTCCTCAAGACTCTCACTCAGCGCCTGGGTCTGGCTCGTCATGGCATCAAATCTTGCGTTTGTGGACGCCAGGTTCTGCTGCATCGATCCGTGCAGTTCGGTGATTGTAGCCTTCATGGCATTGACATTGTCGTTGGCTTGCTCCACTAGGGTCTTCAACACCGCGGTTTGGGTGTCGACGGTTTTCTGGAGGTTCTGCATAGCCTGCTGCAAGGCGTCAAGCTGCTGCATCATCTGGAGGGTCTCTTTACTGACACCGTAGACAGGTCTGATCTGCACGCCCAGGAGGGCAAAGAACATCAAAGCCAATAGAGTATGTTTTTTCAAAGTCGCCAAGTCCTCGCTCGATGAGATACCATATTCGCCAGTCTAACCTTTTGCCGCGTCTTCGGTCAACGGCTACGGCGGCCTTCGGAGCGTCTGAATTTTTGGGAACAACGATGTCACTGGCGCAGTCCTCTCGCAGTTCCACGACGGGAGGCCCAGCGCCAAGTAACCTCACGCGCCCCCGGGACTCTCAGCCGCGCCTCTAAGAAGGCTGGGAGAACGGTGAACAATTCTAAGCGTACCGAACAGGCTGGGATACACGACAACGCAGGTGCGCACGGTCTGCACGTACAAAGCAGATAATACCCCCGATCACGGCGATTCTACACACGCGCCAGAGCTGCCGCCATTCGGGCGACGATCCTTAGCCTGCTCCAGATATTCCGCGTGCCCCAATCCTGTTGTGGGAGACACTGAGAGAGCAGGCAGCTTGAATTCCTGGAGGTCTTAGGACGGAGGCGCAAAATCTCTTCCGACGGATTGTACACCGGTGCCCTCTTTCAGCAGGGCGAATTACGGGCGTTGCGCTATCGTCGGACAGACAGGAGCAGAAAGCCGGGAGCTGGTAGGGCTCCCGGCTTTAGTTTTGGTTACTGGGTTTCGGCGCCGTAATGGAAGTGATCCACGCGGTTCTGCTGCCAGCAATCCTCGGTCTTGTCCGTACAAACCGGACGATCCTTTCCGTAAGAGATCGTCATGATTGAGTCAGCAGACACGCCAGCGTTCACCAAATAGTTCTTGGCGGCGGTGGCGCGACGGTCGCCCAAACCAAGGTTGTACTCTTCGCTTCCGCGCTCGTCGCACTTGCCTTCGATCGTGAATTTGATGCTTTGATGCTCTTTCAGGAAGGCCGCATCACCCGTCAGGGCGGTCTCCGCGTCAGCCCGGATCGTTGCCTTGTCAAAGTCGAAGTAAGCGTCTTTGACGTTCTGGTTAAACAACTCATCCTCGGTGACTTCCTTGGCCGGTGGTGGCGGTGGCGGCGGTGGCGGCGGGACTGTTACGGTAACGCGGGCGGTGGCACTCTGTGTGCCGCCCGGACCAGTGGCAGTCAGCGTGTAGGTGGTCGAATCTCCCGGAGTAACAGACGATGAACCCGATGCCTGGACCGTTCCGACTCCCGGTTGCAGGTCCAGAGTGGTAGCATTTTGAGAAGACCAACTCAAAGTGACCGATTGGCCTTTTTCAACGGTGCTGGGTTCCGCTGTCAACGTCACGGTCGGAGCTGGGGGCGGTGGCGGCGGCGGTGGTGGTGGTGGCGGTGGTGCAACCGTCTTTTTATGGCAAGCGGCCGCCAGTAAAACCAACCCTAGAACTCCTGCGAGAACCGCAAGAGTGCGTTTCTTCGTTCGCATGCTTAAATCCTCCTTGAATCAGTAGAAAGTTTCGCAATACCATGGATGCGTGAAGCTAATAAGGGCTCTCCCCCCCCTTGCATTGCTCTGTTGCGGGACCGAATTACTTCTCTTGAGGGAGAGACAGCAAATTCAGAACACGTGATACTATCACCAAACCCCAAAAAAACACAACCTCTTGCGACGAAAAAATATCACATCGTGGCAACTCTATTAATCGTAGTTTTTGTCCCCTTTTGCGCTACGCAGTCTACCGGAAAGCGCATATTCATTGCTTGCTCTGACGATCTCCGCCCAAACAAGGTTACCTCGCGGTGTGATATGTTTTCTCCGCTGGCTCCGGCCAGTTTGAAACAAAGGTTGCCACTTGATTCCCCCGATTAACATGACAGGTGTTTAATCCGGCCCCCCCCGCTTGAAACTCTAGTTTGACCAATTGGCGTTCCAGTTTTGGCCATCCTGCGTCAATTGCTTGGGCTCTAGCCCATTGGCGAGCATCGTCCACACCTGGCGCGTACCAGACCGGGTGGATTCAAATGCCAGGTGGCGGCCGTCCGGCGACCACGTGGGATGTTCGTTGCGGCCGGCATCGTGCGTTAATTGGATAATCTTGCCGGTGGCAATTTCCATAATGTAAATGTCGTACGTTCCAGTATCTGAAACCCGCCAGTGGAAGGCCATAAACAGTCCGTTGGGTGACCAGGACGGCGAACTTGCGTCGCCACCCAAGGTTGTCATGCGCCGCAAATTGGTGCCATCTGCCGATGTGATGTAAATCTGTGGCGATCCACTGCGATCGGAGACAAAGGCCATTTCACTTCCCGTCTTGGGGTTCCAAACCGGAGAGATGTCCACGCCGGGGGAAAAGGTAAGGCGCTGCAGGTTGTAGCCATTGGAGCCGGAAACATAAATCTCCGGGTCGCCGCCCATGCTCGAACAGAAGGCAATCTTGCTGCCGTCGGGTGACCACGCGGGAGTCGTGTTGAGTCCTTTATAGATGGGGAAGGGAATGCGCCGGTTGGTCTCAAACGAGAACAGGTAAATCTCCGGGTTACCCGACGCGTAACTGGTGAAAGCCAACTTCGTGTTATCAGGAGCCCAGCGCGGGGTGGTGGAGGTCGAGCGATAACTGGTGATGGGATGCTGATTGAAGCCGTCATAGTCCATCACCCAGATTTCCTGATGGCCCGTGCGGCTGCTGACAAACGCAATGCGCGATTCGTTGATTCCCTTCAGTCCGCCGCCCAAGGTCTGGATAATTTCGTCGGCGAAGCGATGCGCGGCTTCGCGGGTAGAGACTTCGTTCAGCGTCGCCACGTAGCGCTTGGCCAGCACGCCCGGATTGGCCTGGTTACCTAGGTCAAACAGCCTGCCGGTAATCACCAAGTTGGAATTAATGTTCTCCGTCTTACCGAATACCAACATTTGCGCGGAAGCGGGAGGCGATGTCCAGGCGCTGAAGTCAACGTCCAGCGGCTCCTCGGGGACCTTTAGGGGATAATTACTCTTGCTGATCATCTCGAAGATGCCGGCGCTGTCGAGATCGCTACGAAGGACCTCGTTGAATTCCCGGGTCAAGCTTACCAACTGCTGGTCAGCGGACTTAGGCGGAAAATCCGGAACCGCCAGCTTGATTTTCGGCGCGCCCAGGTTGATGCCGGAGAAAATCTGATCCTGCTGGCTCAGCGCCGTTCGGGAGGAAATCGCGAGGACGACCGCTGCGGCCAAGCTCAGAAGGAAGGGAACCACAATTCGATGCAATTTCATGGGTGTAATGGGCTCCGGTTATATTAAGATGCTTGCAAGTCTGGAAATCGATGTCTCACAATGCGATATATTTCTTCCGCAAAGAGCCTGAACCCTCGTTGCTATTGGCGATGAAAGTCAAAGTAGAACTCCACGTGGACACTACTCCCGCTGTAGTCAGGCGGGAGGGCGGGCAGCGGGTTGGAGGCCAGGATCGCCCGCAAGGCCGAGCGATCCACCTCCGGAATGCCGCTGCTTTGCGTGATCTGCACATTGGACACTGTTCCATCGCGCGATATTTCAAAAGTCAGATAGGCGCGGGGGGCCGTCGCGATATTGGCACTGACCGTCGCCATCAGCCAGTTCGCGCTGATGCGAGAGCGCATCGACGCCACATACCAGGCGTAACGTTGTCCGAAACTATTTCCTTCCCCCATGGCCACGCCACCCGTCCCCGCGGAAGTCGTCATTGAGGTGTAACTCATCGTGGGCGGCCCGGTCTGACCGTACGGGACGGCGTTCGGCGGAGGCATGATCTCGGCCTTTTGGATGCGCTTGTTAACCCTTTCCAGTTTTTCCGGTTTCACCGCATCTTTAAATTTTGGAATCTGCTGCGCGTCCGGGGGGGGGTCTTCCTTGGGCTTGGGCTCCGTCTTGTAGAGTCCCGTGTTCTCCGTTGCCGCAGTGGTGGGAGTGGTCAGCTTCGGAGACGGCAGAGGAATACCGGGTAGGCTCGTGACTGCCCCCATACGGGTTGCGCCTTGCGTACCCCAATCCTGTCCTCCGGCGCCCAGATGAAACCCGATCATCGTATAGGTCAGGATAGCGGCAAAGAGGATGGCGTGGAGAATCACGGATACCAACAGCGTGCCGCGCAGGGTGTCGCGGCGCTGATTGTCGATCAAGGCGAGGGTGTGGGTGCTCATCGGGCGTCGCTCACATTATGACCCTGGCTTGGTCTCCAAGGGCGTGGTCACGATGTTCAAATTGGTGAGTCTTGCTTGCTTTAGCGCATCCACGACCTGCGCGAACGCCCCGAAACTCACGTTTTGGTCGCACCGGATGAACACTGGCTGCGTCCCGGCGCCCTTCAACTGATCCAGGACAGTCACTCCCAGCCGGTGAATATTAACGGGGTCATTCCCGACATAGATATTCTGCTTCTTGTCGATGGTGATAACGACCTTTTCCTCGGAAACGATCTTGACGGTTTTGGTTTTGGGTAAATCCACTTCAATCCCCGATTCCAGAATCGGGGCCGTCAGCATGAAGATGATCAACAAGACCAGGACCACGTCCACAAAAGGGGTTATGTTGATTTCAGAAAGGGAAGATTGGGTTCGGCCTCTTGGATTGGTGAAGGCCATCGTTCACCTCCTTACAGAAGTGACAAGTGACAAGTGACCAGCAAGCGATACCCGAAACTCGAAAATCGAGGCGAGTTTCGAATTGCAATCTTCGTTTTTCGCGTGCTCGTCACTTGTCACTGCTGTTTCTCGCTTGTCACTGTTCCTTCTCAGTCGATAAAATAGCGCTCGGTCATATTCAGAAACTCGAGGGTAAAATCGTCCAACTGCGTTCCAAATTCTTTGATGCGTTGCAGAAAGATGTTGTACGCGATGACCGCAGGGATAGCTGCGAACAGTCCCGCAGCGGTGGTGATCAGGGCCTCGGCAATGCCCGGGGCTACGCTGTGCAACGTGGCGGTGCCAGCGGTCGCGAGACCGTGAAAGGCGTCAATGATGCCCCACACGGTGCCGAATAATCCAACAAACGGCGTGACCGCTCCAGTGGTTGCAAGCCATACCAGCCATTGTTCCAGGCGGCCGAGCTCGGTCGAAGCGCCAATCTGGAGGGCGCGCCGCACAGCTTCCAGGCTGCGAATCCGCGGTTTGCCGGGATTTTCGGTCGCCGAGGCTTGGCTCTCAATCTCGCGATAGCCGGACTGGAAAACCTCCGGTAGCGGGCTCTCCTTTAGCGTTCGGCAGAAGGCTCGAATCTCCGAAAGCTTCTTGCTCTGCCGGAACACCTTGAGGAATTCCAGCGACTCTGCCTTCGCCGCCCGAAAGACCCGAAATTTTCGGAGAATAATCGCCCAGGAGAGGATCGAGAACCCGAAAAGCATCAGTAGGACGAGCCGGGCCACCGGACCCGTGTTCGTCAGGAGTTGCCAAATTTCGCCTTGGTAGAAATCTTGCCCAAAACCCTGGTAGAAAGCCAGAAGTGCGGCAGCCAATTAACCTCCTCGTCATGCCCACGAGACTGAAAACACATGTCAATTGAACGTAGCACACGGACCCAAGGCCGTCAACGATGGAACCGTCCTCGGGACACGGGTTTCGGGGCACGGGACACGAAACCCCGCAGGCGAGAGTTGGGTTTCATGGCGAAAGGTCTGTAGTGGTCCGGATTGTCAGTCCGAATTGGACTTTTGATGGAGACCTGCGGCGCTCCCCATTTTAGGAAACCACGCGAATCGATGATTGTAGCGATTCCCGTGCACCGTGTCCCGTGTCCCGTCTCCTGTGATAGACTCTCCCCGATAACGCGATGCTGCGCGAAATTCACATCCAGAATTATGCCGTCATCGATAACCTGGCGGTGGAATTTGGCCCGGGCTTAAACCTGCTCTCCGGGGAGACCGGTTCAGGCAAGTCCATACTAGTAGATGCTCTGGGACTGGCGCTCGGGGGCCGAACATCGTCCGAGCTTATTCGCACCGGCGAGGACCGCGCGCTGGTCACCGCCGTTTTTTCCGCGGAGGGAAAGGCCCCTTGGGCCGACTGGCTGGAGGAATTCGGGGTGGCGAAGAGCGATGACGGTGACCTGATTCTGCGGCGCGAGCTGCAAGCGGGCGGCAGAAGCCGGATGCTTGTGAATGATCAACCTGTCACTTCCGCTGCGGTCCGGTCGCTGGCTCGGGGTATCGTGGAGATGCACGGCCAGAACGAACACGTTTCGCTGTTCGCGCGCGACGCGCAGCTTAGCTTGCTCGATCAGTTTGCCGGAATCGGCTCGGAACTCGAAGCGGTGCGTGCTCTGCACACGCGGCGCCGCGAGCTGGAGCAGGAATTGGAGGGTCTCAGTTACAACGAGCAGGAGCGGCTGCGCACACTTGACCTGCTGAGCTTCCAAGTTCGTGAACTCGAGCAAGCAAAACTCCAGTCCGGAGAAGACGCACACCTGGAGGAAGAGCGGAGGATACTCTCCAACTTGGAAAAAATCCGCGCCGCCGCCAGCAGCGCTTTTGCGGAGCTCTACGAGGATGAAGGCGCGGCGATTTCTCGCGTAGCCGCAGCCGCACGGCAGCTCGACGAATTGCGCCGCTACGACGCCGGCATTGCCCCGGAGATCGAACCGCTAGCCTCCGCGCGCGCTACGCTGGAAGACATCGCCGCTTTTCTGCGCGATTACGTGGCCCATCTGGAAGCGAACCCCGCGCGCCTGGAAGAAATAGAGGACCGCCTGGCCCTGATCGACCGCTTGAAGCGCAAATACGGCGGCAGCGTGGAAGCAATACTGGCCTACGCCGCCGAAGTGCGCCAGAATCTGGCCGGGCTGGAACATGCCGACGAACGCCGTGAATCCGTGCGCAAGGATTTGGCGAAGGCCGCTGCCGAATATCGCAAGGCTGCCGAGGCGCTATCGGAGAAACGGCGCGACGCGGCGAGGCGTCTCGTTAAGTTGGTGCGCGAGGAACTGGCGCAGGTCGGAATGGAGAAAACTCGCATCGAAGTCCATTTTGAAAGCGCTCCGGAAGGCCAGGGCGGCGCGGCGGGGATCGATGAAATTGAATTCCGCATTTCGCCGAACGTCGGCGAGGAACTGCGGGTGATGGAAAAAATTGCTTCGGGCGGAGAAATCTCGCGATTGATGCTGGCGCTGAAAACGGTGGTGGGGCAGGCAAGGGTGGGCCGCGGCGCGCGCGGCGCCCGGCACACCGACATAACCTTTATCTTCGATGAAATTGACGCTGGCATTGGCGGCCGCGTCGCCGAGTGTGTGGGTCAACGCTTGAAGCGCCTGGCTCGGGACACGCAGGTGCTGTGCGTCACTCACCTGGCCCAGATTGCCTGCTTTGCCGATCGCCACTTTTACGTGGAAAAATCCGCTCGCGCTAGCCGTACGGTGACCACCATTAAACCATTGTCCGGGGAAAAGGAACGTGCCGAGGAGTTGGCGCGCATGCTTTCCGGCAGCCAAATTACCGACGCTGTTTTGCAACACGCCGCCGCCATGCTTCGCCAAGCGGCGGGGTAGGCGGGAACCCGACGCAATCAATCCTCTCGAAGTGTCTCAATTCCGTTCTGCTACGTTCATGGGGCTTTCTTGTTTGCCGGGCGGCAGGCTGATCACTCGCACTCTAACGGGGGTCAGGCCGCGATGAACAAATCCCAAACGTGCCGCCGCGCCCTTAGAAACGTCGATCATCGCGATGTTGGAATCCTTGGAAACCAGGAATGTAATCTCAAAGTGGTAAAAACGGGGGCGACGGGGTGCAAAATTTACTTAAAAGAGGAACTCGATACTGTGGGGAAGAAGTTTCGTCAAGAGGCGGAGCCTGAGGTCTTTATGGTGTGTCCAGGCCGCCCCGTTCGCCATGCTCGATTTTCCTCTTGACAACACCGACAATTTAGGCTACAGTTGTATAGCGTTGATCGAGGCCAGTCATGTCTGGGTAGCCAAGGGGGGCCGGCAAGTCCTCTGGTTAACGGCGAAGCAGGCGGACAAACTGCACCAATGGCATTGCGAACTAATGTCACCTTGTTGAAAAACTCTACGAAGCTGAGAACTTACCGAAAACGACGGATCTGGAAATCGATTTCCCAAAAACGAAGCTGAGAACCTACTGAAAGTAAATCCACTTACAATAAACCATAGATGCGCCAAATACGGGTGCAAAATGTCCGACCGAGAGAGCGCCAACTTGTCGCTCGCGGGCGGCAAAAGTGAGCCGGAATGATTAGGAACGACTTCGAGATTTCGAATTCGAAAGGCTAGATCCGAGACGGCAAAGGGCAGAGGTGCGCGAATCCGGCGCACGTCGGCGCGACGACATAAGTTGAGGGAACACTTGATGGGCCGAAGCCCGCACAGTTGCCGGCGGATCGCTGGCCGCCTCTAATCAATGAGGGCGGGACGGAGAATGGACGCACGGCGGAAATGGACTAAGAAGCCGTCGTTCGCGCTGTGCTAAAATCATCCGTTGGTTTGTGGTCGCAGTGGGGCGAGCGCCATCGCTCGCTGGGCTTCAGGACTTAAGCGCGTTGACATTTCATTTTCCATTCCGCCGCTGCGCTGTCGCATGTCTCGTATGGATGGCCTGCGTGCTCGCGCCGGCTCTCCGACCTGCGCTAGCGGATTCCGTCAAGCTTCCTTATACCGAAATCCACGAGGTGAAACTCGATAACGGCCTGGATGCCCTGATTGTGGAGAGCCACGATGCGCCGGTGATCGACGTGCAGATTTGGTATCACGTGGGCTCCAAGAACGAGGTTCCCGGCAGGACTGGCTTCGCGCACTTCTTTGAGCACTTGATGTTTGACGGGACGAAGAACATCGGCGCCAATGAATTCTCCGACTACATCATTCGTTCCGGTGGGACGGACAATGCCTACACCACCGAGGACACCACGGTCTTTTGGGAGACGGTGCCGAGCACCATGCTTCCCGTGGTTCTGTGGCTGGAAGCGGACCGCATGCGCAATTTGGAGATCAACGAAAAGGTTTTCAACAACGAACGGCAAGTGGTGGAGGAGGAGCGCCGCTTACGGTTCGATAATCCGCCCTACGGCACCGTAGTGGAAACGCTCTACGATCACGCCTACACGGTTCATCCCTACCAGCATATGACGATTGGCAGCATGGAGGACCTGAATCGTGCCAGCATTCAGGACATTCAGAACTTCTATGACACCTACTACGTTCCCAGCAATGCCACCGTGGTGATTGTAGGCGACGTGGACTGGCGCCAGGCGGCCGTTGACGTGCAGAAATATTTCGGCGAGGTCAAGGGGACGAGTGCGGGGAGCCGTAGTCCAATTCCCCAGGAGCCGGAGCAGAAGGCCGAGCGCCGGGTCAAGATGGATTTGGATGTGGCGCTGCCGGCATTTGTGGAGGGTTATCACATGCCCGCCGACGGCACTCCGGACGCCTATCCGCTACGCCTGGCTTCCAAAATCCTCTCGGACGGCGAGAGCTCGAGGATTTACACTCGCCTGATCTACGACAAGCAGATCGCCGTCCAAGCGCAGAGCAGTGGCAACTTTACCGAAGACCCCAACCTGTTTTTCGTCTTTGCGGTCATGAACGGCGGACACGCCCCCGCGGAGGGTGAGACCCAAGTGGAGGCGGAACTTACTCGCCTCAAAACCGAACTTGTCTCCGACGCGGAGCTGGACAAAGCCAAGAATCAAATCCTACGCGATTTCATTCTCAGCCGGCAAACCGCGCAAAGCCGGGGCGACGAGTTGGGCTACGCGGCCGTCGTGTTGAAGGATCCGCAATTGATCAACACGGAACTTCAGCGGTTTCTGAACGTTACTCCCCAGGACATCCAACGTGTCGCCAGGAAGTATTTCGTGCAGGAGAACAAAACGTTGGTCGAGGTTTATCCCAAGAAAGCTGTGGGCGAGATGCCCCGGGTGGAAGCCGGAAGGCAGTAGGCAGAAAACAGTAGGCAGAAGGCAGTAAGCGGTCGGTACTCAGCAGAAGGCGGTTATTTCGTTAGCGCCAAGGGAAGGGAAGAGGGCGATGGAGCGGGACATTGATTGCGGGACACGGGACATGGCATACGGGACACGACACTCGGGGTTCGGGGTTCGGGAATCGGGAATCGGGACAAGGGAAACGAGACGCGGGATGCGGAGCTCGTTATTGGCGGCACGGGACAGAGAATTCGAGCGTCGCGCAAAATCCTTAATTCCGGAATCGGCCGATCCAACGCCTGTAAAAGCTGGAGTGAATCCCCCGAATCCGGTTTTTCGTGTCCCGTGTCCCTTGTCCCGTGTCGCCTGCGCGATCTATTTGCTTCTAACCGTTCTCGCGATTCCAGCGCTTGGCGGGGACTATCCGCCGAGCGTCCCTGCGCCCAAGCCTATCGTCATTCCGACTCCGGCCATCCAAACGCTCCCCAATGGGCTTCAGGTGGTGGTGGTCGAGCGTCACACGCTGCCCCTCGTCACTCTGCGCATGGTGGTAAAGTCGGGCGCCGAATGCGATCCCTCGAACTTGCCCGGCACCGCGGCGCTGGTCAATGGGCTACTAACGGAAGGCACGGCGCGCCGCAGCTCGCGGCAGATAGCCGAGGCCATTGATTCGGTGGGAGGAGTCGTTGACAACGATGTCGATTGGGACAGCGCTTACCTCAGTCTGAGCGTTTTGGCTGACCAAACCGAACTGGCCTACGATTTGGTCAGCGACATGATTGTCCACCCGGCTTTCTCGCCCGCCGAAATCGAGCGCCAACGAAAGCAGACTCTTTCGGGATTGCAGGTCGCGCACGATGACGCCGCGTACGTCGCGGATATGGCCTTCCAGAAGGTGATTTTTTCCGGCACGGCCTACGGGCACCCCGAGGACGGCACCATCGAGTCGGCGGAGCGCATTACCGCCAAGGATTTGCGCGACTTCCACGGCCTTTACTACCAGCCCGCCAACTCCATTCTGGCGGTAGTGGGAGACGTTACGGTGAAGGATGCGATGGAACTGGCCGCAAAATATTTCTCCGGATGGAAAAATGGCAGCGAACCGGCTCCCACACCGTCCGGAGATCCCAATCCGTCTGATGAGCGCCGAGTGGTTGCGATCGACAAAAGTGGCGCCGTACAAACGGAGATTCGCATCGGCAACCTCGGTGTTCCGCGCGACAGTCCGGACTACCTTGCCCTGAGCGTGGTGAACGAAATCCTGGGCGGACCCTCCGAGAACCGCTTGTTCAAAGCTCTCCGCACCCGCCAGGGATTGACGTACGGAGCCTCAAGCGATTTGGTCTGCCGTCGCCACCTGGGCGCCTGGGTGGCCAAAACATTCACGCGCACGCCGGAAACCATGAAGAGCGCCCACATCGCCCTGGAGCAAGTCCAAACGCTGCAAGAGCACGGCATCAACGGTGGGGAGTTGGAGACCGCGCAAAGCTACTTAGTGGGCCACATGGCCCTGGAGTTCGAAACCTCGGACAACCTCGCCACCAAGGTTCTGGACCTGATTCAGGATGGCCTGCCGCTCGACTACTGGAATCATTATACGGAGAACCTTCAAGCCTTAAATGTTCGAGAGGTCAACGCCGCAGCCATGCGATACCTGAACTCCGATCACGAAGTGATGGTATTGGTAGGGAATATTTCCGACTTCAAGAAAGACTTGAAGAAGTTCGGACACGTCCGTATTATCCCCTTGAATGAAATTGACTTCGGGTCGGCGGACATGGTGCACACTTCGGAAAAATAGATCAGCGATTTTCCTCCCCCTCGGGTGGGGGCGATATGAAAAAAGGCGTTCAGATTCTTCTCGGCTTGACACTTCTCGCAGCCGTAGCGGAAGGCATCATCCTGGCTCGTATCCGCATGGACCCTTGGCAGTTGGCCGCCCTGATGGAAAGTACGGCACTGCTCATGGGCGCCTTTGTTGGCCTCACCCAGCCGGCTTTCATCAAGCAGCTTCGGCATTGGTCGACGGTTTCGCCGCTCCTGGCCGGGGGGCTGCCGTTCCTGCTGCTCATCCCGTACCTCATCATGGGACTGGGAACCGGGACGTTTTCTCTGCCGGCACTGGGGAAGTTGATAGCCTACATTTTGGTGCCGACGGCTTTGCTGCTGCCGGACCGCCTGCGACACCG
This sequence comes from Terriglobia bacterium, assembly GCA_052139985.1. Lineage (GTDB taxonomy): Bacteria > Acidobacteriota > Terriglobia > UBA7540 > UBA7540 > Bog-366. The sequence continues at coordinate 8,590 of JBKQVI010000164.1, read as the reverse complement.
CGAAAATTTGAATTGGCGCGATGTGCTTGCCATGCTGGCGCTGGCAGTGCCGGTCTCGGCCGGATGGCTCCAGGGAATCTGGATCTGGCCGCAGGATCTCTACGTTTTCCGCCCCGTTTTTTGTGTGCTGGTGGGGGGATACGCCTTCATGGTGCTGCGCAATCTGGACGGCGTAGGATTTCGCTTGGTTTGGAGGCGAAGGGACATCTCGTACGCCCTACTGAACCTGCTGGCCTTTACCTTGCTGGCGATCCCGATTGGCATCGGTTTGGGTTTCATTCATCCGCATTCCGCGGCAGCGCTCTCGCGCTTTGGCGGCCTGGGGCTGGCAGGGAACTTCTTCTTCTTGTTCATCGGAATCTATCTGACCGTCGCAATTCCCGAGGAACTGCTGTTCCGGGGAATCCTGCAAAACATCCTGGTGCGAAGCATCCACAAGGGGCCGCCGGGCCTTTACGGCCTGCTGATCGCCTCGGTTGTGTTCGGCGCCTCGCATCTGCACCATGCGCCGGTCCCCAATTGGCGCTATGCCATTTTGGCCACCCTGGCGGGCTTGTTTTACGGAAATGTCTACCGCACCCGGCAGCGCCTGTGCGCATCCGCCCTGACCCACGCGTTGGTGGATACCTTATGGCACTTCTGGTTCTAACCGTGAGCGGCTTGGCCGTTGCTTCCGCCGCGGCGGAATGCCCGTGCCGTGCTGGATTTAGTGCGTACCCGAGGCCAAACCGAAGCCGAATCCGGCTGGACGCACAAAGCAAGGCGCAGTAGAATGCCCGTATTCGTCGCCCTCGTGAGCGCGCTTGCATGCCTTGACGGGTTCGGCGGTATAAGTCTGATAAGGAGTATCGGAATGAAGCGACGATTCGTCTGCATCGGCATTGGTATTACCGTATTATTGGCAGTCAGCCTGGCATTTGGGAAAGATAAGAAGGGCGCGATGTCTGGCACTTGGGACTGTCAGGCGCACGGCGGCTCGCAGGGCGATATGACCTTCACGCTCTTCCTGCAACAGAATAAGGAAACTGTGGACGGAAGCATTTCTTCACCTATTGGTGGCACTCAAATCAGCTCCGGGACCTTCAAGCGCAACATGCTGGAAATCCATCTGGACACGCCCCAGGGAGCGTACGTACTGATGGCCAAGTTCGAAAAGGGTAAGCTCTCTGGGACCTGGTCGAGCGACAATGACAAAGGAATCTGGGAGGGTAAGAAGCAGGCGGCGGGTTCTGGCTCTCAGTAGTCCGCCGCGACACTTTGCCTGAGCACGACCCAAGCGTCATGCACGTATGAAGTCTTGGTCAAGGAATCGATGCCATAAACAAAACAAGGAGGGCGAGTTATGAAGCGAAACCTCATCATCACCTTTGCATTAGCGTTTGTTACAGCGCTGGTTGCCGCAGGTTCGGCGTTGGCGAAGGATAACCCGGGTCCGCTGACCGGTACTTGGAGCTGCCAAGCTAAAGGCGGCTCACAGGGTGATACGCCTTTTACACTTTACCTGCAACAGAATGGCGAAAACGTGGACGGAAGCGTTTCTTCCCCCATGGGCAGCACGGAATTCAGTTCCGCGACCTTCAAGGGCGACACACTGGAGATCCACATCGACTCGCCCGACGGTGACTACATTCTGACTGCGAAGCTTGACAAGGACACGCTCTCCTCCGGAACTTGGGCGCACGGGGATGACAAAGGGACTTGGGAAGGTAAGAAGCAACCCGCGGGCTCTCAGTAAGTCGTTGCCCGCGATGCTTTACCTAAGCTGCCTGGCAACATGTGTTTATAAGCGGCGGGCTCAATAGTGCCGCCGTGGTGGGGAAATTGGCTCTATCATCAAGTTAACATAATATATCTTATCAGACGTAAGAAATGGGCTGAAGTCGCGACCGGCCACATGCGCTGGGAGATTGAGTGGCCGTCCCTGCAAGCCGTTCTCGGTGTCATTGGGATTAGGACTGCGAGAGTTGGCCTGCTCCCGACGTTGTTAGGGGATTCGCCGTGGATTGACGCTAGACTTGGCGTTCGTCCTTGGGCCGGAAGATCTGCGTTAAGATTACCCCAATGGACACTAGGACAATTCCTGCCAGCATCACCCTATTGAGAAACTCGTGCAGAACGAAATGCGCAAATAGGGTCGCCACCAGGGGCGTGAGAGAGGAGAATGCGTACACGCGCGCCACGGCCATCAGACGCAGCGCCGTGAACATACAATAGATCGCCAGCACACCGGAAAGCACTCCGCTGGCGAGTAAAGCCACCAGGGGGCGCCAGGTTGCCGTGTGTAAAGTCGGAAGCCGCCCGGCTACCACCAGTCCTGCGAACCCTACCACCACGCTGGTGATGAACTGGAGAAATATCGCCACCGATTGGTGCGCGCCTCGGAGTTGCCCATCGCGCCATAGCACGCCGGAGATTCCATAGGTCAGCGCCGTCGTGAACCCCAGCGGTATGGCCCAGTACCAATGCGCTGAGATCGGATGTCCGTGGTACTGCCCGAAGGAAAGCCCAACCAGGCCCATAAAGATCAGCACCACGCCGCCGAGAGCGTAGCGGTGAATTTGCTCGTGGAGAAAGACCCAGGCAATCAGCGTGCCCCAGATCACGTAGGTTTCCTGCACCGGGACCGTAATGGTCACCCCCCCGAAGCTCATGGCCAGGTAGTACAGGAAAAGTCCGCAAGTGGAGATGACGCCCGCCGCCACGAAAGCTAGTATGGGTCGCAAGCCGATGTATTGCGGCGAACTGGGGCGCAACTGGTTGAGCGTGCGGTGCTTCCACATCAAAACGATGCCGAGCGCCAGACTGGGCAATCCCCGCAACACCGGACCGATCAACGGATCAGCTTGCACCACCGCCACGCGATCGAAAATGTTCGCCGAGGCGTAGCCCATCACGGAACCGAGCGCCCAGGGCTCGCCGCGCCGGCGGACGCTATTGGAAGGAGTCGCTTCCTTAATGGATGAAGCAGTTTCCATGCAGACCCATTTCAAAGAAAATGCAATTCAGTGAGCGATCAGCGATTATATCTGGTTGATGAGTTTGGGCAAACCTAAATGCATGGTCATGACGTCTGCCCCTCCGGGCGAGGACTCACTTTGCTCTGATCTCCTACACAGCGCGCCTTCAGTTCGCGTGAGAGAGCGAACGAGCCCAATGGCCGCAGCGACAATAGGTCCACAGCGTTTTACTGGCCAGTCTTGAGGAATCTCGGGGAGTCTTGAGGAATCCACGGTGAGATGGTAAATTAGAAGTGGAACTAAAACCTTCGGGGCAGGGTGAGGATCTGCGGCTCGAATTAGCGCCCGCACGTCCAATTCCCGATCGGCGGTAAAGCCCGCGAGGGGGAGAAAAGCAGTGACAAGTGAAAAGTGACGAGCAATCGCCCACAGTGCGGGGCGGTTTGCTGACCACTCGCCACTAACCGCTAGCAACTGTCTTTGTCCCCCAGGATCCGGTGAAACTCCGGGGCCGACGGTACAGTCCGGATGAAAGAAGGTTAGGGCCGGTCTACGTGTGTGGACGTTGCTGCCCGCGCGGCGAGCGCGGGGAGTTGTCCAGGCGTGTAACTACGTATTCCACCCACCTCTTCTTTCCCTGCCCCCACCATGAGGCCATCTCCTTGGAACGTACTACTAAGCGACAGTCTGCTTCGCCGACCCTCATAGTTGTCGCAGCTCTTTCAGCGGCGCTCGTTGTTTCGCTAGCGCCGCGCGACGTTCGCGCGCAGAGTTGGAACAGCCATCTCGAAGGGCTTGTTTCCGATCCGAGCGGAGCCGTGATACCGCAAGCGCAGGTCACGGTGAAGGACAATGCCTCGGGGCAAGTCCGTCACACGCAAACCGATCCGCAAGGCTTTTACACTTTCCCTCTGATGCCAGTTGGTTCATACGATTTAACCGTCGCGGCGCCGGGCTTCGCCACGCGCACAGTGAGCGGTCTTTCTCTGCAAGTCGGGCAATCGGATCGGGTCGATCTCACGCTTCAACTCGCCCGCGGACAGACGCTCACGCAGGTGGAATCAGACCCGCCACTGGTCCAGACAGCATCGGCGGCATTGGGCGACGAGCTTTCCAACCAACGGGTGACTTCCCTGCCCCTGAATGGGCGCCAGTTTTCGCAGCTCGCTTTGCTGGCGGCGGGCGCGGTGCCCCCTTATCACAACAGCGCCACGCAGCAGTTCAACACTCCGGGATTGGGATTGGGCTTTTCGGTTGATGGCCAGCGCTCCGAGCGCAACAACTTCTCGTTGGACGGCATCACCCTCATCGAGCCCTTTGCTTACAGCCTCACGGTCAGCCCTTCGGCCGACGCCATCCGTGAATTCCGTGTGGTTGAGAATTCCTACTCCGCCGACCAGGGCGTGGTGTCGGGCGCTCAGGTGAACATTGTTACCCGGTCGGGATCCAACCGCTTTTCCGGGACGGCATACGAATTCCTTCGCAACAGCGCGTTTGACGCCAAGAACTACTTTGATGACCCCTCACTCTCGATTCCACCTTTTCGGCAAAATCAATTTGGGGCGGGTCTTGGCGGACCCATTCGTCGCGACCGCACGTTTTTCTTTACCCAATACGAAGGTTTTCGCATTCGGCAGAGCCTTACCAACACCACCTTGCTGCCCACGGTGGCGGAACGTGAAGGCGATTTTAGCGGTACCAATCCCGCCACCGGCGAGCCGTTCACCGAGATAATTAATCCCTCCACCGGTCAGCCTTTCCCGGGCAATCAGATTCCTCAAGCCGACATGAACCCCGTCTCGCTTGCCGTCATGGCGCGTGTCCCCTTGCCCAACCAGGCCAGTGCCGTGACGGGAGCGGACAACAGCATCGACACCGGACTGCGCAATCTTACCGCCGACCAATTCACCGCGCGGCTTGACCACCAACTGAATCCTCGCGAAGCAATTTTCAGTCGCCTTCTCGTCTCCGGCGACACGCAGACCGTGCCGTTTGTGCCCGACGGATTTGCCAATAATCCCCCCGCGCCGCCAGGCTTCGGTGACAACGTTCACGATTCCGGGGTCAACCTCGCGCTGGGTCTCACTTCCATTTTCCGGCCCACGCTGATCAACGATTTCCGCTTCGGATATTCTTATTTCGATGGAACCAAGCAGGGCCAGAACATTCACAGCGGCTTTCTGCAATCGCTCGGGATCACGCGCGCGCCCGGCTCGACCAACGACGGCATCCCGGCCATTGACGTTCCCGGGTATGCCGACATGGGAGACAGCGACATCTTCCAGCCGGAGGATCGCAAGAACCACACGTTCCAATTCACCGATAGCATGGTGTGGGTGAAAGGTCGGCACACTTTCGAGTTTGGCGGAGACCTGCGACGCTTGCGGCTTTTCTATCTGGTGGAAGATTTTGGCCAGGGAGTTTTCCAGTTTGACGATGGCGCCAGCTCGGTTTCAGGCACCGCGTTTTCGGATTTTCTCGTGGGGCGTCCGTTTCTTTCTTACGCGCAGGCGGGAAACTCCGGCGGCAACGACCGGCTTGATTATTTGGGTGGGTACTTCACCGACGAATTTCACGCGACGCCGCGACTCAGTCTCACTTTCGGCGTGCGCGAGGAGTTCTTCTCTCCTCCGGTCAACATCGACGGGCGTGCATCGATTCTCGATCCCACCGATGCCGAGCGCTTCATCGTGCTCAACGATCACGGTCAGGCCGCCGCGCTGACGGCGAATCCTTTGATCCAGCAGCTCAGCTCCAGCTACGGCCTGCAATTCATAACCTCGCAGCAGGCGGGATTGCCGAATTCACTGATCAAGCCGGACTGGAGCAATTGGGCTCCGCGGGTTGGCTTTGCGTATGATCTCACCGGCGATGGGAAAAACGCGCTGCGCGGCGGCGTGGGAGTCTTCAACTCGCTGATGGAACTTGATTACACGGCGGAGACTCGCCTGAGCGCGCCGTTGACCGAATTCCTTCTGGGTCTGGATCTATGCCGCTTTTATGGTCCCGGCGCGTGCGGACAGTCCTACGCGCCGCCGGTATTGTCTTACCAACTTGGCTACGCATTCGGCAATCAGGAACCCACGGCGATCTCTTCCCCGCCCAACATCCGCAACGGTTATGTTTATGAGTGGAGTCTTTCCTACGAACATGCTATTACCACAAATACCGTTCTTTCTTTGAGCTATACCGGGTCCGACGGGCACAAACTTCCGCGGCGCGGCCTACAGAACCAGGGGGTCCCGAACTTGCCGGGAGAGCGGCTGGGCTATCACCCGCAGCCCGGCTCGAATCAGTTCATTCGCGCCACGGACGTTAACTCCAACTACAATGCCCTGGTCGCTCGCTTGGAGCGCCGCTTTGCCGCGGGCCTGTCCTTTGTTGCCGGCTATACGTACGCCAAGTCCATCGACACCGCGTCGGGCCTGGATGGCACGGACCAGCCGCAGGATAATTACAATATGCGTGCCGAATATGGGCTTTCGGATTTCGACATGCGTCAGCGGGCCACGTTTTCGGGAGTGTGGAAGCTTCCCCTGGGGTCAAGCGGCAAGTGGGCGAAGACAGGCGTCCCCAGTCGTCTTTTGGGCGGTTGGCAATTCGCCACCATCACCACGCTTCAGAGCGGGCAGCCGCTCACGGCCGTTTTGGCCACAGCCCTGAGCGGAACGCAGTCCAACGGCACGGATCGTCCGGACCTGATTGCCAGTCCCAACTTGCCCGGCAGCCAGCGCAATCCCAACCATTGGTTTAATACCGCCGCCCTCGTCGCGCCTCCCATCTTTACCGACTCGCAAGGCGCGTTCAGCATCCCTGGGAATGAAGGCCGCAACGTGATCAGCGGTCCAGGATTGGCGACTTGGGACTCAACTGTCGAGCGCCGATTCCGCTTGAGCGAGCGCTTGAACACGGTCTTTCGGGCCGATTTCTTCAATCTTACCAATCACCCGAATTTCGATCGCCCGGGCTTAATTGTAGGCACCACGCAATTTGGCAATATCAGCTCGGCCGAAAACTCGCGGCAAATTCAATTGTCGCTTCGACTTAACTGGTGATGCGGACGTGGATGCAACCTCGACCCCTTCTGCTACGTCCAATCCATTGCAGGGCATTATACAGAGCGACAGGAATCGCAACGGTGCCAGCGGTCTGGCCCATCGCGGTTGAAGTGTGCCTGCGCGCGAGGACCGACCGTCGCTTTATGGCAAAGGACTTGGAACGCTCTGTAGGAACATCTCAGGAGGTTGAGTAGTTTATGCAAATTCTGAACAAGAAATCGTTCGCTGGATTGGTGGCAGCCGGCCTCACCATCGCATGTGTGGGTTTCGCGTCCTGGGGCTCGCACAAATCGTCGGAGCGCAAAACGAATGTGACATTCATCAGCACGGCGAAGTTCAACAACGGGGACACGCTACCGGCGGGGACCTATCAGATGGAAGTTGCAGAGAATTCTCCCGCACCTACGGTGACGTTCACCAACCCTGGGAACGGCAAAGTGGTCGCCACAGAGAAGGCCAAAGTTGTGTCTGAACAAAAGAAGAACGCCGATACGGAGGTTGTCAGTGATACGCAGGGAAATGTGGAATTGGTGAAGACGATTCGTCCCGCGGGCTGGGAAGAAGCACTCGACTTCGGGTCGACTGGACAGAACGCTAACGGAGCACAGTAACAGGAAAGAAATTCACTACGGAGGCACGGAGGTCACGGAGAAGGCAACTAAAAGGGGATGGGGAATCAATAAACTCGGGGGATTCTCGTACTTACGCGCGCACATGCAGAAATACTTGGCTCTGTGAATCTCTGTGCCCTCTGTGGTGAGCCTGTTTAGACAGGTACGGAGGCGATTTCGTACATATAGGAAACTCGTCCGGCGGCGTCGGGTCTTGAGCCGACACGAACGCCTCCTAATTTCTCGATCGCCTTTTGTGAACGTACGTTCTGCGGGCCGATGAGAAAAACGACGCGCTTCACGAATCGAAAAGCGTGCCGCAACATGAGGTGTTTCATCTCGCGGTTGTACTTGCCGCCCCAGTGCGACCGCGCCAGAAACGTCCACCCGATTTCCACTTCGCTTGCCTGAGCGTCGTACGCGTGGAATCGGGACGATCCAATGATTCTGCCATCGTTACGGTCGAGAGGCGTTAATGCCCCTCGCGAATCTAGCGATTCGCGGAAGAAGGCGCTGAATACTTCGGGTTTATAGCGATCCCGCGCCGGATGCTGTTCCCAAATGAGCGGGTCCGACGCGACCGCGAACAAATCGGCCTCATCGTCCGGGAGAAGCGGCCGCAGTTCGACAAGCGCGCCTTTCATCGCGGGCTGAAAATCAAACATCTTCGCAAACTCCGGATTCCGTGAGGGGCCTGTCTACAGCGGATCGTTCACAAGCAACCCCGGCAGGCCATTTTCCCACATTACCGTATTTATGGGGCATTGAAAGTTTGGGAAAAAGTACCCAACCTTTCTGGTAGTGACTCATTTTGACGTGGCACGGGCATCCTGCCCGTGTGAAGTCATGGCCAAGATGGCCATGCCACAAGGACGGCGTCCCAGATTAGACATGCAGCCGATCATCAAACTACTTGGCAACCCTATGCCTTTTCTGATAAATCTAACAGGTTGAGCGCGCGTGG